>JBBRKH010000215.1:0-4298 GCA_038217965.1 Sphingomonadales bacterium
TGGTGGGGCGGCAGGGCGACATCGTCTATGCAATGGGCTATTCCGGGCAGGGGGTGATGCTGGCGACCTTCATGGGGACGCTGATAGCCGAGGCGCTGGCCGGGACGACTCGCGATTTCGAGACGCTTGGCGCGCTCCCCACGCCGGCATTTCCCGGCGGCGGCCGGCTGCGCACGCCGCTGCATGTTGCAGCGATGCTGTGGTACGCGCTACGCGACAGGCTATGAGACCCGCAACCGCCGCCGACCCCGCCGAGCTGGACGCCTTTCTGGCCGCCAACCCGCACGTCGAGACCTTCGACCTGTTTTACACTAACCTGTCCGGCGTCGGCCGCGGCAAGCGGCTGCGGCGGCACGAGATGGCGGGCGCCTACTGGGATGGGCGGTTCCTGCCCGGATCGGTGCTGGTGGTGGATATCACCGGGCTCGATGTCGAGGAATCCGGCCTCGTGTGGGAGGATGGCGACGCCGACCGGGTCGCCTGGCCGGTGCCGGGCACGCTGTCGCTGGCGCCCTGGCAGGGCGCGGATTGCGCGCAGGTGATGCTGTCGATGCACGAGCTGGACGGCACGCCGTGCGTGCTCGACCCGCGGCAGATTTTGCGCACGGTGCTCGCTCGCTTTGCCGCCGACGGCCTTACGCCGGTGGTGGCGTGCGAGCTGGAATTCTACGTGGTGGATGCGCTGCGGACCGATGCGGGCGGCATCCAGTTGCCCAGAGGGCCGGACGGGCAGCGCCCGGTGCAGCCGCAGGTCTACGGGCTGGACGATCACGATATCGAGACCGCATTTCTGCGCAGTCTGTGGAATGCGTGCGATGCCATGGGGGTGCCGGCGGGAGCAGCGATATCCGAATATGCGCCCGGCCAGCACGAGGTGACGCTGGCGCACAAGCCCGACGCCCTTGCCGCGTGCGATGACGCAATCCGTTTCAAGCGCGCGGCCAAGGGGTGCGCGGCGGCACTGGGGCGCACCGCCACCTTCATGGCAAAGCCGTTTGCCGAGCAATCCGGCAGCGGCTTTCACATTCATGTGAGCATCGACGATGCAGGGGGCCGCAACATCTTTGCCTCCGATGCCGCCGAAGGAACCGAGCTGTTGCGCCATGCGATCGGCGGGGTGGCCGATGCGCTGGCCGGGTCGATGGCGGTCCTCGCCCCCAACGCCAACAGCTATCGGCGCTTCCGCCGCAACAGCTATGCGCCGGTTCGCGCCGGCTGGGGCCTCAACAACCGCACCGTGCCGCTGCGCATCCCGATCGGGCCGCCGCCCAGCCGGCACTTCGAGCATCGTGTGGCAGGCGCCGACGCCAATCCCTATCTGGCGGTTGCGGCCGTGCTTGCCGGCGTGCACGACGGCCTCCGCCGCAAGGTCGATCCCGGCCCGCCCACCAGTGGCGACGGCTATTCGACCGAAGGCGAGCTGCTGCCGACCGACTGGGGCAGCGCGCTCTCGCGCTTCGAAATGTCTGCCGTGCTGAAGGCTTACCTCGGTGAACGCGTGGTCGCCATGTTCGCCTGCGTCAAACGGGTGGAGCTCGAACGCTTCAACGCCGTCGTTTTGCCGCTGGACTATGACTGGGTTTTGCGGTCAGCTTGAGCAGTTGCAGCATAATACAGGGAGTCGCCCGCCATGCAGTTCGAAAAGTCTCGCAACCGCCGTTCCATTCTTGCCGGCCTTGGGGTCGCTGCCGTTGGCCTTTCGTTCACAACCGTGGGCTGCTCGGAAAAATCGTCCACCGGCATCGGCGGCGAGGAGAACAAGCTGAACTTCTACAACTGGGACACCTACATCGGCGAAACCACCCTGGCGGATTTTGCAAAAGCCTCCGGTGTGCAGGTGAACATGAGCCTGTTTGCCACCAACGACGAGATGTTCGCCAAGCTGAAGGCCGGCAATCCCGGTTTCGATGTGGTGGTGCCGTCCAACGAATTCGTCGAACGGATGGCCAAGGCGGACATGCTGATCCCGCTGGATCACGCCAAAATTCCCAACAAGAAGAACATCGCGCCCGAATTCCTCGATCCGGACTATGATCCGGGGCGCCGATATTCGATGCCTTACACCTGGCTGGTGGTCGGCATCGGCTATCGCAAGTCCAAGGTGAACACCACGCCCGACAGCTGGAAGTGGGTGTATGACAGCGATCTGTACAAGGGCCGCATCGCCATGATGAGCGAATCGGCGGATCTCATCCGGCTGGGCGCCCGCTATCTCGGCAAATCGATGATCGGCCTGGATCAGGCCAGCATCGACCAGGTGCGCGACATGCTGATCCGCCAGAAGCCCAACATCAAGACCTTCCATGAAGACAATGGCCAGGATCTGCTGCTGGCCGGCGATGTCGATCTGGTGATGGAGTATAATGGCGACATTGCACAGGTGATGCAGGAAGATGCCGACCTTGCGTTCGTTATTCCGAAAGAAGGCGGTCTCATCAATTCCGACACGCTGGTGATCCCCAAGGGCGCACCGCGGGTGGACAATGCGCACAAATTCATCAACTTCCTGCTGGACGCCGAAGTGGGCAAGCACATCTCCGAAACCATCCTCTATCCCACTCCCAACGCAGCCGCAAAGGCGCTGATGCCGGCGAGCTACCGCGACAATCCGGTGATATTCCCTTCTGGTGCGGGGATGGACGCATCCCAATATGGCCGCTTCGATGGGGCCGAAACGCAGGCCGCATTCGAAGAAGCCATCACCAAGATGCGCGCAGCATAAGGCGCATGGCGGGCGAAGCCTGGCGGCAGGAACGCGGGACGCTGGCGGCAACTCTGGGGCCGCCGCTGTTCTGGCTGGTGGTGTTTTTCCTGGTCCCGCTGGCGGTTGTCTGGGGATACAGCTTCGGCGAGAATGTCGGCCTCACCGACATCCGAATTTCCGGCACCTTCGCCAACTACGCCCGCGCGCTGGAGCCGCTGTATCTTGGCATCATGGCAAAATCCATTGGCATGGCAGCGCTCACGACGCTGATCTGCCTCGTCGTCGGCTTTCCGGTGGCGCTCGCCATCACCTTCGCTTCCGATCGCGCGAAAACCTGGCTGTTGCTGCTGGTGATGCTGCCCTTCTGGACCAATTTGCTGATCCGCACCTATGCCCTCATCGCTGTGCTGCGCACCGAAGGCTATGTGAACTGGACGCTGGAATTCCTCTGGAACCGGCTGGGCAGCATCTGGAGCCTGGAGCCGTTCGTGCCGCTTAATCTCTTGCACAACAATGCCGCCGTGCTGTTCGGGCTTGTCTATGTGCATCTGCCCTTCATGATCCTGCCACTGTATGCCGCGCTCGATCGGCTGGACCGGTCGCTGATCGAAGCCAGTCACGATCTTGGTGCCGGCCATTTCCGCACGATGATGCAGATCGTCGTGCCGATTGCGCTGCCGGGCATATTGTCGGGCATCCTCATCACCTTCATCCCGGCGCTCGGCGCCTATCTCACCCCCGATCTGCTGGGCGGTCCAGACAGCCAGATGATCGCAAACGTGATCGAGCGGCAGTTCAAGCGCGCGAACGACTGGCCCTTCGGCGCGGCGCTGTCGTTCCTGCTGCTCTATCTCACCTTCATCCTGATCGCGTTTCAGGCGCTGATGCAGCGCCGGCAGGCGGCGCAATGAGGCGCGCTCCGCCTGGTCCTCTGGAGTATCTCCGCCGCTGGCCGCTGCGCCTGTGGCTGCTGGCCGTCGGCCTGTTCCTCTATGTGCCGCTTGTCGCGCTGGTGGTGTTCAGCTTCAACGACAGCAAGCGCAACATCATCTGGCAGGGTTTCACCACCAAATGGTATGCCAAGGCGCTCACCAACGAGAGTCTGCTGGCGGCGTTCGGCAATTCGCTCACCATTGCAGCGCTTTCCACCATTGTCAGCGTCGTGCTCGGCGCGCTGGCGGCCGTTGCGCTCTGGCGCTTCCGCTTTCGCGGCCACACGCTGTTCGAGGGCGGCATGGCGCTGCCCATCGTGGTGCCGGAAATCTGCATGGGGGTCGCCATGCTGGTGTTTTTCGCCCGCATTCTGCCCTGGCCACCGGAGCTGCCCTGGCCGATCAACCTCGGCCCCATCGTGATTGCCCACATCGCCTTCACCTTCCCGTTCGTGGCGGTCGTGGTGCGTGCGCGGCTGCAGAGCTTCGACCGTTCACAGGAGGAAGCCGCGCGCGACCTCGGCGCCAGCGACTGGGCCGCCTTCCGCGATGTGCTGATCCCGCATCTGAAACCGTCGCTCATCGCAGGCGCACTGCTGGCATTCACCCTCAGCCTGGATGATTTCGTTATCACCTTCTTCACCGCCGGGCCGGACACGATC
>JBBRKH010000216.1:0-4271 GCA_038217965.1 Sphingomonadales bacterium
CAAGGTCTGCGGCGGCGGGGGAAATCAGATAGAGCTGACAGGGTGGTCGACGATCCTGTGCGAACAGGGCGCCGAAATCGGAGTCGGGGCGGGTTTCGGCTGTGGTCATGAAGCGCTCCGTAGCGCGACCAGCGTGCGATAGTCACCCACCATGCGATGGTGGCCGGGTGCGATGCTAGCGATTGCAAAGCCTGCGACGGTTGCGGCGGCTTCGATGTCCGCATCGTCCCACGCACGAAACCCGTGCACATGGCCCGGCCAGGCGCGCACCGATTTCGCTGTCTGCCAGCCCAGCACCAGACGGCCGCCGGGCACCAGCACCCGCCGCAGCTCGCGCGCGACCGCTTCCAGGTCTGGCCAGAAATACAAGGTGTTGATGCTGGCGACGCAATCGATTGCACTGTCAGGCAATGGCAGCGCCTGCGCCGGGCCTTCGAGGAAACGCGCCTGGCCCGCCGCGACCGCCGATGCAAAGCGGCGGTTTGCGCGCGCCACCATCGCGGCCGAGCGGTCGACCCCGGTGACGCGGGCGCCGGCATGCAGGGCCAGTTCGCTCAGCAGGCCACCGCCGAAGCCGAGATCGAGCAGGCGATCGCCTGGCACCACCGCAAGCGCTGCCAAGGCGTCGACCATCATCGCAGCACCGGCCCGGTTCAGCACTGGCGCGATCAGCCGCCCGAATGCCCCGTGCGGGCGCGCAAACTGCCCGGCAAGATAGCGGTCAAGCGCGCGCGGCAGCCGGGCTATTCCTTGTTCTGATAGATGCGGACAATCCGGTCGAGCAGGGCGAGCGCCTCGTCGCGCGGGCGCTGGAAGCTGTTGCGGCCAATGATGGAGCCGTTGCCGCCGCCGTCACGAATGTCGCGCGCATCCTGATAGACGGCGTCCGCGCCCTTGGCGGCGCCCCCGGAAAACACCACGATCCGGCGGCCAGCGAAGCAGCTTTGCACGACATGCTTCACGCGCGCCGCCTGGCTTGACCAGTCGCCGCCTTCGTAGCTCTTTCTGGCGTCCTTCTGGGCGATATGGTCGCTCGGCAGCTTCACCTTGATGATGTGCGCGCCGAGCAATGCCGCCATATGCGCGGCATAGGCACCGACATCGAGCGCCAGCTCATCGGCCTTCTGCAAGGCCCCCCCGCGTGGATAGCTCCAGATGACGGTGGCGAGGCCTGCGGATTTGGCCTCCGCCGACATGTCGCGGATTTCCTCCATCATGTCGAAGCAATCGTCGGCGCCGGGATAGATGGTGAAGCCGATGGCCGAACAGCCGAGCCGCAGCGCATCGTCGACGCCGCCGGTGACCGCCTGGTTGACGCCTTGGGCCCAGCTGTTGGAGCTGTTGACCTTGAGGATGGTCGGGATCTGTCCGGCAAAGGTGCCGGCGCCGGCTTCGATCATGCCGAGAGGGGCGGCATAGGCATTGAGGCCGGCGTCGACCGCCAGCTGGAAATGATAGTGCGGATCGTAGCCGGCCGTATTGGCAGCGAAGCTTCGCGACGGGCCATGCTCGAAGCCTTGATCAACGGGCAGGATGACCATCTTGCCGGTTCCGCCCAGGCGCCCGGCCATCAGCATGCGGGCGAGATTGGCTTTCGTGCCGGGGTTGTCGCTTTCGTAGTTGGCGAGAATGGCGCGGACGGTCCTGGTCATTTTCATGGCTGATGCTCCTGTTGCAGGGCTTCGACGCCCGGCAAGGCCTTGCCTTCCATCCATTCGAGGAAGGCGCCCCCGGCGGTCGAAACGAAGGTGAATTTGTCGGCAACGCCGGCATGATTGAGGGCCGCGACAGTGTCGCCGCCTCCAGCGACCGAGACGAGTGTGCCACCTTCGGTGAGGGCGGCGGCAGTTCTGGCGAGCGATACGGTGGCGGCGTCGAACGGCTCCAGCTCGAAGGCGCCGAGCGGGCCGTTCCACACCAGCGTGGCGCAGATTTTCAGCACATCCGACAGCATTTCCACCGCCAGCGGGCCGACATCGAGGATCATGCTGTCTGCCGGAACATCGTGGATGTTGACCACTTCGCTGGCTGCGTGCGCCTTGAATTCGCGAGCAACGACGACATCGTAGGGCAGATGCACTGTGCAGCCTGCGGCTGCGGCGCGGGTGAGGATTTCGCGCACTGTTCCGCCCAGATCATGCTCGCAGAGCGATTGTCCGACATTCACTCCCTTGGCCGCAAGAAACGTGTTGGCCATGCCGCCGCCGATGATGAGGTGATCGACCTTGCCGACGAGATGCAGCAGCACATCGAGCTTGGTGGCAACCTTCGCGCCCCCGACGACTGCGACGACCGGGCGTTGGGGATTGCCGAGTGCGGCTTCCAGCGCCTTCAGTTCGGCTTCCAGGGCACGGCCCGCGAACGCTGGCAACAGGTGGGCAAGGCCTTCGGTCGACGCATGCGCGCGATGTGCCGCGGAAAAGGCATCGTTGACATAATAGTCGCCAAGGCGGGCAATCGCTGCTGCAAGCACCGGATCGTTGGCTTCCTCGCCGGCGTGGAAGCGGGTGTTCTCCAGCACGGCAATCTGGCCGGGGTGCAATTCAACGACAGCAGCTTCCGCTTCCGGCCCGGCGCAGTCGGACACGAAGGCGATTTCGCGGCCGAGCACTTCACCTAGCGCCCATGCAATGGGGCGCAGGGTAAAAGCCATGTCGACACCCGTTGGCCGCCCGAAATGCGACAGGATGAGGACAACGGCCCCCCGATCTGCAAGTGCTGCAACGGTGGGAACGCACGCCTGCAGCCTTGTGGCATCGCTGACCTCCCCATTCTGCATCGGCACATTCAGATCGGCGCGCACCAGCGCGCGCTTGCCCCGCAGGTCGCCCGGCATATCATCGAGAGTTTGGAACATCCTAGAGCAGCTTCCCCATCGCGACCGCCGTGTCGGCCATGCGATTGGAGAAGCCCCACTCATTGTCATACCAGGAAACGACGCGCACCAGCTTGCCTTCGAGCACCGCAGTTTCCAGGCTGTCGATGGTGGACGATGCCGGCACATGGTTGAGATCGATCGAGACCAGCGGCTCGTCGGTATAGTCCAGAATGCCCTTCAGCGCACCTTCGCTGGCAGCCTTCAGCGCGCCGTTGATCTCGTCGCGCGAGGTGTCGCGGCCGGGAACGAAGGTGAGGTCCACGAGGCTGACATTGGGCGTCGGCACGCGGATGGCCGAGCCATCCAGCTTGCCCTTCAGCTCGGGCAGCACTTCGCCGACGGCGCGGGCAGCCCCGGTGGTGGTCGGGATCATCGACATGCCGGCGGCGCGGGCCCGGCGCGGGTCGGAGTGAAGCTGATCGAGAATCTTCTGGTCGTTGGTGTAGGCGTGAATGGTCGTCATCAGGCCACGCTCGATGCCGACCAAGTCGTTCATGATCATGGCAACGGGCGCCAGGCAGTTGGTGGTGCACGATGCGTTGGACACGATCACATGATCGCGGCCGAGCTTCTGGTGATTGACGCCGTAGACGACGGTGAGGTCGACGCCTTTGCCGGGCGCGGAAATCAGCACGCGTTTGGCCCCCGCCTCGATATGGGCGCGCGCCTTGTCCGCGTCGGTGAAGAATCCGGTGCATTCCAGCGCGATATCGACGCCAAGCTCCTTGTGCGGCAGCTTGCCGGGGTCGCGTTCGGCGGTGACGCGGATGCGCTGGCCGTTGACCACGAGGTCGTTGCCATCGGCCGCGACATCTCCCGGAAAGCGGCCGTGCACCGAATCGCGCTTGAAGAGCAGTGCATTCATCTTTGCATCGCCCAGATCGTTGATCGCGACGACTTCTATGTCGGAGCGCCCCTGTTCGAGGATGGCGCGGAGAACCAGGCGGCCGATGCGCCCGAAACCGTTGATGGCAACCTTCATGATGATACTCCAAGTCGTGTCTTGATGCTGGTGGCGACGGCGTCGGGCACCAGCCCGAAATGCCGGTAGAGGTCTTCAGCGGGAGCAGAGGCTCCGAAACTGTCGATGCCGAGCATCAGGCCGTCATGGCCGACGATGCGCTCCCAGCCAAAGGTGGATGCGGCTTCGATCGATATTTTCAGCACATCGGAGGGCAGCAGCGCGGCGCGGGCCGCGCTGGTCTGCTCGGCAAACCGCTCCCAGCAGGGCATGGAAACCACGTCGGCGCCGATGCCATCGGCCTCCAGAAGCCGAGCGGTTGCAACTGCACGCGACACTTCCGAGCCGGTGGCCACGAGGATTGCCTGCCGTCGGGCAGCCGCCGAAACGAGCCGATAGCCGCCGCTCGCGGAGAGATTTTCGCTGGTGTCG
>JBBRKH010000217.1:0-4270 GCA_038217965.1 Sphingomonadales bacterium
CTTCATGATCTCGTAAGGCACGCCAAGCTCTTCGAGCAGCCACAGGATCCGCTGCGAGCGGCTGTTGTTCAGATGGTGCACGGTGATCATGGCAAAACTCCCTGGCTGCCGGCTTTTGAATTCATCCCCGCCTGCATGGCAATCATCATCTGCGCCGCGCCGATCTGCTCGGCAAGCAGGGCCTTGTAGGGAGCGGCTTCCGGCGTGCGCGCATCCAGCGCTTGCCACTCTTTCAGCGCCATCTCGGGCTTGCCCGACTGCAGCCAGCTGAGCCCGAGGAAATAGGCCGGCGCCGGATGCGCGGGTGCAAGCCGGCCGGCCCGATCGAAGGCCAGCCGTGCCGCCGGCACCACTTCGCCATCGGCGTGCGCCACCAGAGCCACACCGGTCTGCACCCAGAGATCGACGTTGCCGGGGATGGCGTCTTGTGCATGCCCGAGCGCCACAACAGCAGTCTCGGCGCGCCCGGCGCGGATGAGCGCGTCCGAAAGGGTGAGCCAGGCCCGCACATCGCCGAAATTGTTCATCAGCGACGATGATGCCTTCTCTGCCTCTGGAGTGAAGCGGCTGTCATAATCGGCACGCGGGGCCGGGCTCGCGGGCTGCCGGGGTTGCCCGGTCAGCGCATAGCCCGCGACCGCTGTGCCCAGGGCCAGCACCACAACCGCAAGGGCAGGCACCGAAACCCGGCTCATCGGCGGAACAATCGCAACGCTGCCAGCCCGCCGAGGCCCAGCAACACCACTGGCGTCGCCCATAGCAAAGCCGTTTCCGGGCCGGGCGGTGGCATGAAGGTAACCCAGTCGCCATAGCGCTCGATAAACCAGTCCCGCACTGTCTTTGGATCCTCGCCGGCAGCGATCCGCTCGCGCACCATCCGCCGCATCATCTCTGCCTGCGGGGCATTGCTTTCGGCAATCGATTCATTCTGGCACTGCAGGCACCGCAGCTCCCGCATCAGGGCCAGCGCTGCGGCTTCTTTCCTGGCATCGCCCAGGGGTGCCTCCAGCGCGGTGGGTTGCTGCGCTGCACCGTGGGCCAGCGGCAGGAGCGCCAGCACAGCTGCCAAAAGCAGCCTCACCGAGCCCGCTCCAGTTCGCGCAGCAGATTTGCCACGTCCACGGCCTTGATATCGCCGAGGTGCTGATAGCGGATGATTCCGCGTCCATCGACCACAAAGGTCTCCGGAACGCCCGTAGAGCCCAACGCCAGCATCATCTGCCCGCCCCGATCGATCCCGATACGGGCAAACGGATTGCCGTGCTTCGCAAGAAAGTCCCTGGTGTCCGCCGGCCCGTCCCGCACGGCGATCCCGTGCAGCGTCGCGCCCTGGCGCGCCAGTGTCGCGAGATGTGGAGCCTCCACCTGGCATGGCAGGCACCAGCTGGCGAACACATTCACCAGTGCGGGTGCTCCCCCGGCAAGATCCCGGCTGGAAAGCCCCGGCCCCCCGTCCAGCCCGGGAAGGGCAAACTGCGGAACCGGCTTGCCGACCATCGCGCTTTTCACCACCGCCTGCTGCGGCCGGCCCAGATTGCCGACAAGAAAAACCGCGACAATCGCGAACAGCAACAGAGGCAGCACCAGCAGTGCGCGGTTTGGCGTCATCATTCCGCCGGCTGCGGCCCAAAGGCACCCGGCCAGCCGCGCTCGCGCTTTGGCAGGCGAACGCGCGCGCGCCCAGCCAGCGCCACTACCCCGCCCAGTGCCATCAGAAATGCGCCGGCCCAGATGAGCCGCACCAGCGGCTTGAACCACAGATGGATCTGCCAACGGCCAAAGCCGTCCGGCTTGCCGAGCACGGCATACATATCCCCGCGCCAGAATGCCTGCAGCCCGGCTTCGGTTGTCTCCATCGCCGGCCGGGTGAAGGTGCGCGACTGTGGCTTCAGAATCGCCATCTCAGCGCCGTGGCGGCTGATCTGCAACTCGGCCTGCAAGGCCGTCCAGTTCGGCCCGGCAACCGGCCGGACGTCCATCAATCGGGCCTGCCAGCCATCCATTTCCACCACGTCGCCAACCCGCATCGAAACCAGCGCCTCGCGCTGCAAGGCGCCCGATGCCGTCGCCCCGAGGATGGCAACGGCAACCCCGAAATGCGCCAGTGCCATGCCCACCACGCCGTAGGTGAGCCCCTGCTTCAGAAGAATCTGAAGCGAAGCGACCCCGAGCCAGAAGGCGGCGGCAAAGCCGAGCAACGCAATCGTCGCCCGCACATCGAACAGTGCCAGCGCAACCACCGTGGCCGCAGCCGCGGCAACGCCGGCCGGCAGCAGCCTGGCGGGGAGATGCGCCGTGCCGCTCTGCTTCCACGAAAGCCACGGCCCGATCGCCATCAGCACCACCATTGCCAGCAGCAGCGGCACAACAGTGGCGTTGAAGTAAGGCGGGCCGACACTGATCTGCTTGCCCGTCAGTCCCTCGAGCGCCATCGGATAGAGCGTGCCGATGAACACCACCCCGAGCATGCACGACAGCAGCAGATTGTTGGCGACAAGCGCCCCCTCCCGACTGACCGGCTCGAACCCCTCCCCGACCGGCACGCTGCCGGCCTTCCAGGCATAGACGCCGAGTGCGCCACCCACATACAGCGCAAGCAGTGCCATCAGGAACAGCCCGCGCGTCGGATCCACGGCAAAGGCGTGCACCGATGTCAGCAATCCGGAGCGGACGATGAACGTGCCGAGCATCGAGAGCGAAAAGGCCATCACCGCCAGCAGGAGGGTCCAGCTGCGCAAGGCATCGCGCCGCGCCAGCACGGCCACCGAATGCAACAGCGCGGTCGCTGCGATCCACGGCATCAGCGCCGCATTTTCAACAGGGTCCCAGAACCACCAGCCGCCCCAGCCCAGCTCATAATAGGCCCAGTAACTGCCGAGCGCGACCCCGACGGTGAGGAAACTCCAGGCCCACAACACCCACGGGCGAACCGCTTTTGCCCAGCGCGGGCCGACATTGCCCTCCAGCATCGCGGCAACTGCGAAGGCAAAAGCAACCGACAGCCCGACATAACCGATGTAGAGCAGCGGAGGGTGGAAAGCGAGGCCAGGGTCCTGCAGCAACGGGTTCAGCCCCTGCCCTTCGGTGGGTGCCGGCAGCGACCGTTCGAATGGATTGGAGGCCAGCAGCAGGAAGGCAATGAAGCCGAGCGATACCAGCCCCATCACGCCCAGCACCCGCTGCCTGAAGCGCAGGCCGAGCGTCGCCGGTGCCAGTGCAACGGCCGCCCCCGCCAGCGCCAGCACCAGCACCCAAAGC
Organism: Sphingomonadales bacterium; assembly: GCA_038217965.1. GTDB lineage: Bacteria > Pseudomonadota > Alphaproteobacteria > Sphingomonadales > Sphingomonadaceae > Sandaracinobacteroides. The sequence goes on from JBBRKH010000217.1 coordinate 3,259, forward strand.
AGCAGCGAGCCTTCGTGATTGGCCCAGACCCCGGTAAATTTGTACAGCGCAGGTTTCAATGTGTGGCTGTTCGTGGTCACGAGCTGCACCGAGAAATCCGACACCATGAACGCCCAGCTCAGCGCGGCGAAAGAGGAAAGCACAAACAGCAGCTGCGCCAGCGCGGCCGCGACAGCAAGCCTCTCGATGCCGTGCCCCGCAAGTGACAACGCCTTCACCAGCGCTGCAGCGGCGGCCAGCCACAAGGCAAAGTGGCCGATTTCCGGGATCATGCCGCTGGCGGGTTGGCGGCGCCGGTCTGCTTTTTGCTGCGCTCGAGCGCGCTGGCCACCTCGGGCGGCATGTAGTTTTCGTCATGCCTGGCAAGCAGCTCCTTCGCCCGGAAGCTGCCATCGGCCACGAAACTGCCGGTTGCCACCACGCCCTGGTTTTCGCGGAACAGATCGGGCACCAGCCCGGTGTAGCGCACGCGCGTCTCGTGCACAGTGTCGGTCACCGTGAACTTGAGCGTCAGGCCGTCGCCGCTGCGGCTGACCGATCCCTGCTTCACCAGCCCGCCGAGCCGGATGGACCTGCCCTCCGCCGGTCGATCCCCGGCAACATCGGTCGGCGCATAGAAATAGGTCGACGTTTCCCCCAGCGCCGAGGCGGCAAGCACGCCCGCACCACCCAGCGCCGCCAGCGTGAGCAGGGCAAGGATCAGCCGCTGCTGCTTGGGTTTGGCTGCCATCAGTGTCGTCCTTCGTCGATTGCGCGCTCGGCGCGGCGCATGCGGATCCAGCTGACTGCAAGCAGTCCTCCAGTTCCCAGGATGGTGAACGCATAAGCAGCGGCAATGAACGGCGTATGGTCCATCAGGCGGCCACCGCCACCCGGCGGCGCAGCCGCGCAGTGCGCCGCTGTTCGGCAATGAGGGTCCGCATCCGCATCACCACGATCGCGGCGAACAGCAGGGTGAAGCCCAGCGCGGAAATCAGCAGCGGCTGCAGCATGTCGGCATGGATGGAGCTGC
>JBBRKH010000218.1:0-4190 GCA_038217965.1 Sphingomonadales bacterium
AGCGGATCGGCGTCCACATCGGGTATCAGCGCGATCACCCCCCGCAGCTTTTCCATCGCGCCGCCCAGCGTCGTCGGCGGTTCCATCGCCCGCACCGCCAGCAACCGGGCGTGTGTCAGATCGTTCGGCAATTCGCGCAACGCCCGGAACGGCCCCTCGTCCGCGTGCAGCACCGCCGCCAGCGCCCGCACCTCCGCGGCCACCAGATCGGGGCTCGCCGCCACCATCCCCGCCAGTGCGGCCAACCGTGTGGGTGCCGCCACCAGCGCGTCAGCACCGGCCAGAAGCGGGCCAGCCACGCGCGTGCGCGGCAGATCGACGATGGCCTCCAGCGTGCCCAGCGTCGCCGAAAGGCTCGCCGCGAGCGCCGCCGCCGATTGCCCGCGCCAGCCCTCCACCGTCGCCAGCGGCTGCATCAGCGTATCCACCAGCGGCACCGGCACGAAGCGCACCAGCGGCCGGGCAAAGGCAATCGCGCCGCGCTGCAGCTTGCCAAACAGCGTCGGCGCATCAAACGGCCCCATCGCCGCCAGCGCCGCGCGGGCTTCCACGATCGCCGCGCGAACTTCCACCAGGCTCGGCTTCTGCTGCTGCGGCGGCTCGAACGCGCCCGGCATCCCCTGCGGCCCGCCATGCTGTCGCCCGGTCGCCAGCATGATGCCGCTGCGCAACAGCTCGACAATCGCGCCGATGCCGCCCCCGCCGGTCACCGAAACAGTCACCGAAATCCCGGTCAGCGGCTGCAGCACCGGCAGCAGCGCCGCCGATGCATCCAGCCGCAGCAGCCCCGGCAACGCCGCCAGCGCAGCCTGCAACGCCGGCAGCCCGTCCAGCCCCGGCGGCAATGGCAGCGCCGCAATCGCCGCATCCAGATCGATCAGCACATCCGGCCCGCGCTGCAATGCCTCGATGGCCGCTGCTATTCCCTCCAGGTCGGCAATCAGCCCGGAAAAATCGACACTCACCGACGCACTCGCCGAAGCGCCATCCAGCGAAGCCAGCAACCCGGCCATCTAGCCCGCCGCGCCCGTCACATGTCCCGGCGCTTGCGCGCCCCAGGGATCATAAGTCAGCATCACATCCGAAAGCGTCAGATCCACATCCCGCCGGCAGGAAAACCCCAGCGCGAAATCGCCACCGGCGTCGCCCACCGCCGCCAGCATGGCTGCATGCGCCGGCGCCACCGCCAGCCAGTTCAGCACGAAGTTGGGCGGCCGCAATCCCCCTGCCACACCGGCAACGTCACGGTTCAGCGGTCCCGACGGCCCGTCCAGATCGAGCGGGTGCAGCGGTGCCGGCGCACCGGTCGCCGGGTCGGCCTCATCCACCCATGCCGCCATCAGCGGCGGCGCCAGCGCCGGCGTCCAGCCACCGCCCTCTGAAAAAAGGGCATCGCCACCCGCCGCCGGATCAACCGCCAGCAGAAAAGCCCCGTGCGTCACTTCGATGGTCAGAAACAGCCGTTCCTGATGCGGCGCCGCCAGCGCTGGAAGCTGCCATTCCCCGCGGTGCCAGTCCATCTCCGTGGCCGGCACAACCGGCACCGCAACCGCCTCGCCATGCACCGCCCCCGGCACCGCGCCAATGCCGTCCGCCAATCCCAGCAGCAGCGCCGCCGGCGCCTCCGCCCGCCCGAACGCCGCCAGCCGCCGCAGCGGCAGCAATTGCTCGGCCGATGTCAGCAACACCGGCATCGCCACGCGCCGCCCCGGCACCAGCCGATAGCCCGTCCGCAGCCGCCCCGTCGGCAACGCCGCGCAATCCAGCAATCGCGGGATGCCATACCGCCCGTCGATGGCAAGGCTCAGCCCGTTGGGCACCAGCCCCGCCGGAACCGCCAGCCGCAATTCGCCCCGCCGGCCGCGCAGCACAAGCGGCTCCGGGCTGATCAGCGGCCGCTTCACATAGCGCACCCGCGGGCGCGCGATCGCCGCCAGCATGTCCCCGCCCGCCGCCGCCACGATCTGCACCGAAAGCCCCAGATCACCCCCCGTCGCCGTCCCCATCGCGGCGCGCGCCATCGCCCGCATCGCCGGCGTCAGATCGATGGCGGTCGCATCCGCCGGCATCGCGCCCGGAAAGTTCGCCACTGCCGCCGGCGCGCCGCCCGGCCCCGCCAGCGTCACCGCCACATCGCGCGGCCGCGTCCTGAAGGTCGCCGTCGCGCCGCTCATCGACCAGTGCGGCCAACCCGTCGATTCATTGGGCAGCGCCGCATCCTCGCCGGGCATCACCAGCGCCACCCGAAACGCTTCGCCCGCCAGCTGCGGCGACAGTCCGAGCGTCAGGCTGGTCGCCCCGCCAGACGCTGCCGAAGCAGACAGCGAAGCGCCGCCCAGCGCCGGCCCATAGCGCGCGCCGCCGCCGCCCGGCATGGCAAAATGCGGCGCAGCCGCTGCCGGAGGCCCCGCCCGTGCCCCCTCCAGCAGCTGCACGATCATGTGCAGCGCAGGCCCCGTGCCAATGCCGGCAAGGCTCGCCGCTGCCGTCAGCTGAAATCCCTCCACCCGCAGCCGCTTCAGCGTCGCGGTGGGGTCGCCGCCGGGAAGCCGCACATCGATCTCACCCGCCGCCGTGCGAACCCCCGGCGCATCCACTTCGCGGCTGCCCCCGGCCAGCGTCAGCCGCGCCTCGTCCACCTCCACCGCATCCATCCCCGGCAGCAGCGGCACCGCAACCGGCAGCACCAGCGGACCGGCATCCGGCAAGGTATGCCGCTCGAGCCCCGGCGGCACCCGCTCCTCCGCAAAGAACAGTGCCACATCGAGCAGGCTGACCATCTGCATCCCGGTCACCCGCACAGCCTGCATCGGCGCCAGCAACACGCCGGCGGGAAACAGCGTCATGATCATGCCGGCACCACATCGACGGCAATGCTGTCCAGCAGCAGCGTCCGCTCGCCGGATCCCAGCCGCAGTTCCACCACCGCACGCAGCGGCCCGGCCACCGCGTCGGGCGGCGCATAGCTAAGCGCAAACCGCCCTTCGGCGTCCGCCACGCTCCCCACAAACCCATCCGGCGCCGGCGCGCCGCTCCCGGCCAGAACCCCCGGAGCCACGCCCGCTATCCGCGCCAGAAGCACCGCCTCCGCACCCCCCAGCGCCGAAAGATTGCCCCTCACATCGAGCGAAGCAGGCCCCGATCCCGCACGCACCGTCAGCCGCTCGGGCCGCATCAGCGGCAGCACCGCAATGCGCGTCAGCGGCGTTGCAATCGGCGCACCCGCCACGTCGGGCTGCACCGGCCACACGCGCCCGCGCCAGGCATAGTGCAGCGTCAGCCGCGTCGGATCGGCCACCGCATCCGCAGGCGCCATCCGCAAGAATCTCAAGGCCGTCAGCCGAAAGCCCAGCGCGTCGCCGTCCAGCGCTTCGCCGCGCCGCATCACGGCCGGATCCATCGCCACCAGCAACCGGTCCACCGCGCGCAGCAGATTGCGCCGTCGATCCGCAGGCTCGCCGGTCTCCGCGGCCAGGCTCAGCGACACCTCACCCGTCAGCCAGATCTCCGGCCGCAGCCGCCATTCCCCCGCCACCCGGTGCGCCACCTCCGCGTCATCGCCGAATTCCGGATCGGCCGATGCCGCCCCCAGCGCCACCGCCAGCGAAACCGCCCGGTTCGCCGGCACAACAGCGCCAGCCCTCGGCAAAACCGCAATGCGCGGCTGCCCAGCCAGCGCAGGGCCGCCCACCGCATCTGCAAGCGCATCGATCAGGGCAGCTTCCAACGCATCCAGCACGGCGCGCAAACCTCCTTCGTTCAGCGGTTGATCCGCCCTCCAATGCCCCCGATGCCGCCCAGCAGCACCCGGTCGGTGGCGCGATCCGTCACCCGGTCGGTCACCCGATCCGCAACAATCGGCCGTGTCAGCCCGGCCACCTGCCGATCGATCTCGCCCTGGCGGGCCAGCACGCCCTGCAGCTGGCTGTCCGTCACCGCCCGGCTGCTCTGCAAGGCGCTCAGCCCCGCCTCCACCCGGCTCAGCACAGACCGCTGGTCCCCCAGCGCGCCAAGCTCCGCCCGCGTTCCGTCCAGCAGTTGCCCTTGCCGCTGCACCTGCTGCTGGATGCCCGCCAGCCGGCCTTCCACCGCCTGCAGGGCCGCCAGCCGCTCGTCCACCGCCGCCAGCCGCCCCTCCACCGCACCGCCCGGCCCGCCGGTGCGCCCGAACCGGTCGAGATCGGCCGTCA
>JBBRKH010000219.1:0-4186 GCA_038217965.1 Sphingomonadales bacterium
AGCGCCGCCAGTGGACCGCCGGGTCGGGTGTCGAGCGCGCCGGCGGCCAGGATGATCGCCGTGCCCTTCGCCTTGCCTTCAACCATACCGTCGGGCGTCACGGAGAAGGCCAGACCGGGCTGGGTCAGCACATCGATATAATGCTTCAGCCGATAGGGAACGCCGAAATTCCACATCGGCGTGCTGATCAACCAGTGATCGAAGCTCAGGAAATGCGCGATGCGCTGCTCGACGGCACGCCAGTCGGATAGCGCTCCAGCAGGAACAGGCTCGCCGTTGATCAGCGCGTAGCGGGCGTCGATCACTGCCCCGTCAAATGGCGGCAGGTCGGTGCGGAACAGGTCGAGCGTCTCCACCTCCATATTCGGCAATGCCGCGATCAGGCGCTCCGCCACCGCCCCCGATCGCGAACGCTCAGCCCGAGGACTGGCAACGATGTGCAGCAGGCGGGTCACTCCGGCATCTCCACCAGCACCGCATCACCCTCCACCACGACGGCAAACACCGCAATCGCCCTCCGCGTCAAGGTCCCGTTCGGCTCCCCGGTGCGCAGATCGAACCGTATGCCGTGCAGCGGGCAGAAAATGTGCGGCCCCTTGACCTTGCCGCCCTCCAGCAGCGAGAAGGCATGGCTGCACATATTCTCCACCGCGAAAACGCCAGCCGAGGACCGGCACAGCAGCACCGAACGACCGCCGACATCGAATGCGCGGCTGCCATTTTCCGGCACATCGCCAAGAGCCGCAACCCGCACCCGCGCCATCGTCAGCGCCGCTGGTCGAAGCGGCGGCCCATCATCGCGCCGGCGATGTTCACCTTCTGGATGTCGATCGCGCCGCCGGCGATGCCCCAGCCCCAGCTGTCGCGCAGCCGCCGCTCCATCGGGAACTGCTTCGAATAGCCATACGCCCCCATCAGCTGCATGGCCTCCCCCGTCACCTCGCGCGCAATCGTGTTGGCAAAGCATTTGCCGACCGAGCTATCCAGCAGCGAAGGCAGGCCATCCTCCGCATTCGCCGCCGCGCGCCAGATGAGCAGCCGCGCAGCATCGCACTTCATATGCATCTCGGCGAGCTTCAGCTGCACCGCTTGGAACTCCGCGATGGCTTTGCCGAACTGCCTGCGCTCCTGCACATAGGCAAGCACGTCCTCCAGCGCACCCGATGCCTGGCCCAGCGCCATCGTCGCATTGCCGCAGCGCTCCAGATCGAACGCCTCCATCAGCTGCTTGAAGCCCCCTGCCGGCAATACGATGTTGTCCACTGGCACTTCGGCATTGTCGAAATAGATGTCGGACGAAGGCACGCCGCGGAACCCCATCAACTCCTCGTTCGGCCCGAACGACAGCCCCTTCGTCCCCTTCTCCACCAGCACCGCGCCAATCCCCTTGGCCCCCGGCGCGTCCGAAAGGCGACAGTAGACCAGATACGCATCCGAATGCCCGCCGCCCGAACACCAGCGCTTGGTGCCGTTCAGGATGACGGTGTCGCCGTTGATCACAGCTTTGGTTTTCAAGTCCGTCAGCGCGCTGCCCGCATCCGGCTCCGACATGGAAACCGCCACGATCATCTCGCCCCGGCACACCGCCGGCACCACCCGCTCGGCAAGTGGGCGCGGCGCGAAATGCTCGATCGCCCTGACCGGCCCGACCGACGATTCGAACACCGGAAACGCCACCGCCGACGAAACCTTGGCAAACTCCTCAAGCACCACCAACGCCTCGACATTGCCCAACCCCAACCCGCCCAGCCGTGCAGGCACGTTGATCCCCAGAAACCCCAACTCGGCATAGCGCTTTACCAGCGCACGACTCGGCGGCACATTGTCCCGCTCAAGCTCGGCTGCAATGGCTTTCAGTTCTCCCTGTGCAAAGGCTCTCGCTGCGGCTTGAAGTTCCAGCTGGTCGGCTGACAGTCTCAGGTCCATTTGGTGTTCTCCTGTTCGGAGGTTTTTGCCTCCGGCGGGAAGGGCCTTGAAACCCCTTCTGCCCCATTTTATTTTGCGCCCGGTTGATGGGCATGATCTTCTAGCCAGTTTCTGGTGCCTGCGGTGCGATGCCGTTCAGCCTAGCACTCTCCCATCCCCACCCGTCACTCCGGGTCAAGCTCGGGGTGGCGTGACTGGGACAGTCCAGCCGAGTGTTCATGGCCAATGTCTTGCGGGCAAGCAGCGCAACGCCTCACCGCTCCACCCACGCATCGAGCACCTGCTCCACCTTGGCCTCCGGAGGAACCAGGTTCAGCCCGATCCGCCGATCTAGCTCCTCGTGCCAGTGATAGATGCGCCGCTCCTGATAGTTGAGCGGCATCCCGACGAACCCCTTCGATTGCAACGATTCCTGTATCTGCGGCGCAAACTGCAGGTCTTCATACAGGATGCGCTCCCAGTTGGCAGTCCGCGCAGCCCACAGCGGGTTGGGGTTCTCCGCGTTGAAGTCGGGTGCAATCCAGGTGGAGACGACCCGGCAGGTCGTGGCCGATGTCGGCCAGAACTGCAGCAGCGGGATGCCGCTGTCGGACGGCGGCATCACGAAGTTCGGGAAGATGTGATAGCTCACATTGTTCTGCGCCGGGATTTCGGTGACGCTCGCGATTTTCGGCATTCCCCGCGTACCGGGGTCCTGCCAGTCCGGCCGGCGGTTCGGGGTGATCATGCGGCTGTGTCCGTTCTCCCACAGCGTGATCGTCATGCCGCGATGATCGAGGAAGCGGTCGACCGTGCTCTGGTGGATGGATTTCAGGTGATAGACTTCAAGGAAGGCGTCCAGCAGCACCTTCACATTGCAGGCGACTTCATAGCTGCGGGACTCGACCAGCTTCAGGTCGGCAAGCGCATACTGCTCCAGTTCGGCCGCCATCGGGCCGATATGCTCGGTGAGCGGCCCTGCATCCTGGTCTTCGTTCAGAAATATGAGGCAGCCAAGCGTTTCGCATTTCACGCTTACAAGCGAGTGGCAGGCGAAATCGAAATCGGTGAAGTCGCGCCGGTCGCGGATGGCGGTAAGCTTGCCCTCCAGCGTGTAGCTCCAGCCGTGATAGCCGCAGATGAAGCCGCGCGCTTCGCCGGCGTCCTCCTTCACCAATGGACCGCCGCGGTGCTGGCAGGTGTTGTAGAAGGCGCGAACATCGCCTTGCAGGGTACGCACGACAATGATCGGCGCGCCGCTGTTCCGGGTGAGAAACCAGCTGCCGGGATTGGGCAGCTGGTCGGTGTGGCCGGCATAAAGCCAGGCGCGCTGCCACATGTGCTCGCGCTCCAGCTCCAGGAAGGCGGTATTGACATAGCGCATGCCCGGGATTGGCGGCAGCTTGGGAAAGTTTTCGCGCGGCGCTTCGCGCTGCCGCTCATACTCCATCGCGCCGCGCGCGCGGGCGGTGGCGTCGGCATCCATGCTCTGCTCCTGTCCTCGGTTGACAGATGGCCTAGCACAGCCAAAGATAAAAACAATCATGAATGCTTTTTTTCAATGACTCCGACAGGCCGCCTTTCGCTGCACCAGCTTACGGCGCTCGACGCATCGCCGGAAGAGCTTGTGGCCATAGCCGGCGATCTGGAATGCAGCCACGTCTCCCTGTTCACCTTCGTTCCCGAGCTGGCGCGACAGCATTATCCGCTGGTTTCGCGGCTTGATGTGCCCCGGCTGCGCGATGCGCTCGACAAAGCCGGTGTCGCGCTGGGCAATGTGGAGGTGTTCCCGCTCGAAACGGATGCAATGCCGGAAGCCTTCCGAGCCTCTCTGGCAACCGGAGCCGCCCTCGGCGCCAGCCGCGCCACCGCGCATGTTCACGCCACCGATCTGCAAACCGCCATCGCCCGGTTTGCCGATTTCTGCGACCTTGCCGCCGGATTCGGCCTGAAAGCCGGCCTGGAGTTCAACGGCTTTTCCGCTGTCAGGGACTGTGCAACCGCCGGCGCCATCGTTCGCGCAGCTGCCCGGCCCAATGGCGAGGTCGCGCTCGACATGCTGCATCTGTTCCGCAGCGGCGGCACTGTTGCCGATGTTGCAGCAGTCGCCGATCTTGTCGGCTATGCCCAAATCTGCGACGGCCCGCTCCTGCTTCCGATAATCGCGCGCTGGCGCGAAGCGATCGCCGAGCGCATGCTGCCGGGCGAGGGAGAGTTTCCTTTGCCGCAGCTGATCGCCGCCTTGCATGCCGACACCCTGCTCGATGTCGAAGTGCCACAG
>JBBRKH010000220.1:0-4184 GCA_038217965.1 Sphingomonadales bacterium
GATCGCCGGCTACGCCCGCCGCTACGACGCGTACTTCGAGGAGATGTGCCAGCGGAAGAACACGACGCGCACCAGGCTCGATCCGTGGCCGCGGGTGCTGCTCGTCCCCCGCGTCGGCATCCTCGCGGTCGGCAAGACCAAGAGAGACGCGGAGATCGCCGCCGACATCTACGAGCACACCATCCAGGTGATCACCGACGCCGAGGACGTCGGGAGCTATTCGCCCGTGAGCACCAGCGATCTCTTCGACGTCGAGTACTGGAGCCTCGAGCAGGCCAAGATGAAGAAGACGGTCGAGCTGCCGATGGCCGGCCAGGTCGCGGTGGTGACGGGCGCTGCGTCGGGGATCGGCAAGGCGACCGCGGCGCTCTTCGTGAGCCTCGGCGCGCACGTGGTCGCCTGCGACCGCGATGGGGACCGCCTCGACGCTGCGGCGGGTGACATCGCGGGCAAGCTCCTCTCGCAGTGCCTCACCTGCGTCGCCGACGTCACGCGCCGCGACGAGGTCCGGAACGTGTTCACGCTGGCCGCGCGCGCCTTCGGTGGCGTCGACGTCGTCGTGAGCAACGCCGGCAACGCGCCCGAGGGGCGTCTCGATACCCCCGACGGTGACGACGCGCTCCGGCGCTCGCTCGACACGAACCTCCTGGCGCCCCGGAATCATTTCAAGCGCGCGATCACGCCGCCAGCAAGTCCGCCCGAAGCCCTAATTGCACCCCAAACTCAGCTGTGTTCCGCCGGACTTCACAATCCGCACGTCGTCCCGTTTCGCACCATTGCGCATCTCGACGCGCGTGGCGTCCAGATCAGGCTCCCCCGGCTTGCTGAACATCGATTTGAACCGCCGCTGGCTCAAAAGCAGCGCCTCGTCGATCGGCTTGCACCCGGTCGAGCGCGTCAGCCGCAGCCCCACCAGCATGCCGTCGGCATCGTAAAGCTCGTCATAGCCAACCTCCACCTCGATCGACTCCAGCGCCGCCAGCGAAGGGCATTCCGCCCGCACCACAGCGCACTTCTCCCCGGTTTCCGGGTCCTCGGCCCAACGCGGCACCGGCGTAAATTCAAACGGCCCGGCAAGCGCCGCAGCAGCGCACAGGCCCGCCACCATCCCAGGCAAGATTAACCGCATGCACGATCCTCCCGATAGCGCAGTGTAGCGCAATTCCCGCCAATGTCCCAGCCGGGCTGCTCCGCCCCCTGCGCGCCATCCCGCCACCAAAGAATCCGACTCAAATTTGAAACCCCAGCATGCTATCATCCGTAGGTGAGCGAGATGGCACAAAGGCCATCGCTTGCCCCGGTGACACGCCATCCTGCCGTTCGCCGGCCAGTGGAGGGAAACCATGATGAGAAGCCTGCCGATCGCGCTCGCACTGCTGCTTACAGCCGGCACTGCCAATGCCGCCACCAGCTTTTACGGAACCCTGTCCGGAGCCCAGGAAACCGTTCCCAATGCCAGCACGGCAACGGGCTACGGCACTGCCATTCTGTCAGACGACATGAACACGCTCACCGTCAACGTCAGCTGGAACGGTCTTTCCGCGCCGGCCGCAGCCGCCCACATTCACTGCTGCGCGCTGCTTGGTGCCAACGGCCCGGTGGCCGTCGATCTCGATCCCGCGCCGTTCATCACCGGCAACGCCATGAAGATCTTCGATCTCACTGTCGCCGGCAGCTATGGCGGTGGCTTTCTGGCAGCATCCGGCGGCTCGGTGGCTGTTGCCCGCACGCGCCTCATCAACGGCTTCAACGCCGGCGAAGCCTATTTCAATATCCACAACCAAAACTTCCCCGCCGGAGAAATCCGTGGCCAGATCGGAGCCGTTCCCGAGCCGGCAACCTGGGGCATGCTGATTGCCGGTTTCGGCCTCGTTGGCGCAGCTGCCCGCCGCCGCAGCGCGCTCGCGGCCTGAAAAAAAGATGCCCGGGCAGCGAACCCTGCCCGGGCATCCGGCATTGTCCAACCCCGGCCGCCAGCCTCAGGCCGCCTTCTCCACGCGCGGCACCTGGATCGGCTGCTTCGAGCCGCTCACCACATCGCCGTCCACCAGCACCTCGTCCACTGTCTCCATCCCCGGCAGCTCGAACATCGTATCTAGCAATATGCTCTCCAGGATCGAGCGCAGCCCGCGGGCGCCGGTCTTGCGCTCCACCGCCCGCTTGGCGATTCCCGAGAGCGCATCCTCGGTGAAAGAGAGCTTCACACCTTCCATCTCGAACAGCCGCGCATACTGCTTGGACAGCGCGTTCTTGGGCTCGGTCAGAATCTTGATCAGCGCGCCTTCGTCCAGGTCTTCCAGCGTGGCGATCACCGGCAGGCGGCCGATGAATTCCGGGATAAGCCCGAACTTCAAAAGATCCTCCGGCTCGCAGTGCCGCAGCGTCTCGCCCGTCCGCCGCTCTTCGGGCGCCGCCACATGCGCGCCGAAGCCGATGGATTTGCCCTGCAGCCGGTCGGAAATGATCCGGTCCAGCCCCGAAAAGGCGCCACCGCAGATGAACAGGATGTTGGTCGTGTCCACCTGCAGGAATTCCTGCTGCGGATGCTTGCGCCCACCCTGCGGCGGGACACTGGCCGTCGTCCCCTCCATGATCTTCAACAGCGCCTGCTGCACGCCCTCGCCACTGACGTCGCGGGTGATCGAGGGATTGTCGGCCTTGCGGGATATCTTGTCGATTTCATCGATATACACGATGCCGCGCTGCGCCCGCTCCACATTATAGTCGCTGGCCTGCAACAGCTTCAAGATGATGTTCTCGACATCCTCGCCGACATAGCCGGCTTCCGTCAGCGTGGTCGCATCCGCCATCGTGAACGGCACATCCAGAATGCGCGCCAGCGTCTGCGCGAGCAAAGTCTTGCCGCAACCCGTAGGCCCCACCAGCAGGATATTCGATTTCGCGAGTTCGACTTCGGCACCCTTGGCGCCGTGCGCCAGCCGCTTGTAATGGTTGTGCACGGCAACGCTCAGCACGCGCTTTGCGTGCGTCTGCCCGATCACATAATCGTCCAGAACCTTGCAGATCTCGCGTGGCGTCGGCACCCCGTCGCGCGTCTTCACCAGCGCGTTCTTGGTTTCCTCCCGGATGATGTCATTGCACAGTTCGACGCATTCATCGCAGATAAACACCGTCAGTCCGACAATCAGCTTCTTCACTTCATGCTGACTCTTGCCGCAGAAGGAACAGTAAAGGATATTCTTGCCGTCGCTGCTGGAAACTTTGGTCATATGCTCGCTTTCGCCGCGCCCCGGAAAAGAACGCAGTCTGCTATATGTTAGCGCGCCCCGCCCCTTGCGCAAGTGCGAATGGGCCGCAATGCCGGCATAACCGCGCTGCCGCCCGCCACATCGGATGGATGGTCGGCGAATCCCTCACCAGCATTTCGCCGGTCATGCCGAACCCGAACCGTTCATGCCGGCGAAGGTTCCGGAGCGTCGCCGGCAACGCCGCAGCGCTCAGGCGGCGCGCAATTCGCCTTCCGCCGGCGTCGGCCGCTTCTCCATCACTTCGTCGATCAAACCGAAGGCCTTCGCTTCCTCGGCCGACATATACTTGTCCCGCTCCATCGCCGTCTCGATCACATCCAGCGGCTGTTTCGTGAACTTTGCGTAGAGGCTGTTCATGTGCGCCCGGATACGGATGATTTCGCGCGCCTGGATTTCGATGTCTGTCGCCTGCCCCTGTGCGCCGCCGCTGGGCTGGTGCACCATGATGCGCGCGTTTGCCAGCGCCACCCGCATGCCCGGCTCGCCGGCCGCCAGCAGGAAGCTGCCCATCGAGGCCGCTTGGCCGACACACACCGTGCCAACCTTGGGGCGGATATATTGCATTGTGTCGTAGATCGCCATGCCCGAGGTAATCACCCCGCCCGGCGAATTGATGTACATGAAGATGTCTTTCTTGGGATTTTCCGACTCAAGAAACAACAGCTGCGCAACGATCAGCGACGACATGTGATCTTCCACGCCGCCGGTGATGAAAACGATCCGCTCGCGCAGCAGTCGCGAGAAAATGTCGAAAGACCGCTCTCCCCTCGAGCTCTGCTCGATAACGATTGGCACGAGACCCGAAAGCGGGTCGGCGAGAAATTGATCGCGTAGCATGGGATGCAAAGTCGTGCCTCCCCAAGCCGGCGTCAAGCACCCGTATTGCGGCCGATGTCGCAACCGGAGGGCAGGTTG
>JBBRKH010000221.1:0-4125 GCA_038217965.1 Sphingomonadales bacterium
TATGGCACGAGCGCGCATCACCACGCGGTCGCCGGCCTGCAAGAATGTGCGTGTCTCGCCGCCGGGAAGCAGCAACGGTTGTTTGCCGCCAACGCTGATTTCCATCAGGGAACCTTCCTGCCCGGCCTCCGGCCCGGAAATCGTGCCGGTGCCCAGCAGATCGCCAGGCTGCAGATTGCAGCCGCCGCTGGCGTGATGCGCCAGCATCTGCGCCGGCGTCCAATACAGATGCCGCGCGTCACCCATGCTCAGCCGGTGCTCCGGCAGGCCGGCATCGCGCATCGCGGCTGTCGAAAGGAACACCTCCAGCGCCAGCGCCAGCGCGCCATGCGCCTGGTCGTTCGCGTCCCAAAGGTAAGGCAGGGGGGCAGGATCGCCCGCAGGCCGCACCCCTTGCGCCACCCGGAACGGCGCCAGCGCTTCCGGGGTAATGATCCACGGGCTCACCGTCGTCAGGAAATTCTTCGCCAGAAACGGCCCCAGCGGCTGATACTCCCAGGCCTGGATATCGCGGGCCGACCAGTCGTTCAGCAGGCAGAACCCGGCGATATGGTCATGCGCATCGGCAATCGACACCGGCGCGCTAAGTTCGTTCCCGGTGCCCACCCAGATGCCCAGCTCCAGCTCGTAGTCCAGCCGCTCGCACGGCGCGAAGCGCGGGCCTTCCGGCCCGGCAAGCTGGCCGGACGGACGCATGACTTCGGCGCCCGACGCCCGCACCGACGACGCCCGGCCATGGTAGCCGATCGGCACATGCTTGTAATTCGGCAGCAGCGGCGCATCGGGACGGAACAAACGGCCGATGTTCATTGCATGGTGGATGCCGGCGTAAAAGTCGGTGTAGTCGCCAATCCGGCAGGGCAGACGCATCTCCACTTGCGCGACCGGCCGCAGGTGCTGCGTCATCGCATCTTGCGCGCCCGGGTCGGTCAGCGCCGCAAACAGCGCTTTGCGCCATGCCTGCCGCACCTCCGGCCCGGCGGCCAGCAATTCGTTCAGCTGTTCGTGCGCAATATCCGTCAGCGGTGCCAGATCGGGGAACAGACCCGCCTCCAGTGCTCCGGCCAGATCGAACACGAAATCGCCGATCGCAACGCCGGCACGCGGCGGGTCGGCGGCATCGGAAAACAGCCCCAGCGGCAGATTCTGCACCGGAAAATCCGGGTGCCCGTCCGCACCCTCCACCCAGCATCTGGCCGCGGTGTCATGCGTTTCGTCAACCGTCCAGAAGCTCACAATTTCGCCCTTTCGAAGCCGTCCCACACCCGGTCATAGCCGGTTTGCTTCAGCTCTGTCTCATAGCCCCAGCGCGAAAGCCGGATGGGCAGGACCGTTTCGAACATGAAGGCATAGCCGCTGTCGAACTTAACCGGCTGCAAATCCGCCGCAACCGCCCGCGCATGGCTCGCCACATCCGGCCCGTGCGCCGACATGCGGTTGTGCAGGGAGCCACCGCCGGGCACGAACCCGCCGCCTTCCTTGGCATCATATTCGCCGCTGATCAGCCCCATATATTCGCTCATCATGTTGCGGTGAAACCAGGGCGGGCGGAATGTGTTCTCGGCCACCATCCAGCGCGGCGGGAAAATCACGAAGTCACAATTGGCCACGCCCGGCTCGCCGGAGGGTGATGTCAGAACGGTGAAGATCGAAGGATCGGGATGATCGAAACTCACCGTCCCCATCGTGTTGAAGCGGCTGAGGTCATAGCGCCAGGGCACCAGATTGCCGTGCCAGGCCACGACATCGAAAGGCGAAGCCGCCAGCTTTGTTGCAAACAGCCGCCCGCCCAGCTTCATCACCAGCTCGTGTGGCCGCACATCATCCTCAAAGGCAGCAAACGGCGTTGCAAAATCGCGCGCACTCGCCAGCCCGTTCGATCCGATCGGCCCGAGCTCCGGTAACCGGAAGGCGCTGCCATGGTTTTCGAGGCAATAGCCGCGCACCGGGCCTTGCACCTCCACGCGGAACTTGCAGCCGCGCGGCACCAGCGCCACACAGCCCGGCGGCACGTCCATCACACCGAACTCGGTGACCAGCCGAAGCGCCCCCTGCTGCGGCACGAACAGCATTTCGCCATCGGAATTCAGGAACGCGCGCGCCTCCATCGAGCGGTTCGCGGCATAGAGGCCAATGGAAACCCCGGTCCCCTCCTCCGCAGACCCGTTGCCGCCCAGCGTCACCGTGCCGAACAGCCAGTCGGTCGGCGCATCGGGAATGGGCAGGGGGTTCCAGCGCATCCTGTTGGGGTCCAGAACACCATCGGCAAAGGGCGCCGACGTGAAGGCCATCGGTGGCAGCGGCATGAGCGGCCCATGCATCGCGCTCGGCGCCAGCCGGTAAAGCCAGCTGCGCCGGTTCTCGTGCCGTGGCGCCGTAAAGGCTGTTCCGCTCAGCTGCTCGGCATACAGCCCATGCGCCACCCGCTGCGGCGAATTGCGGCCGACTGGAAGCGTCCCCGCCACCGCCTCGCTTTCAAAATGGTTGCCAAAACCGGCAAGCATCTCGGTCAAGCGCGGATTCCCGCCGGAATCACCCCGCGCCGGATCTGGTCCAGCTCCAGGCTTTCGAACAGCGCCTTGAAATTCCCCTCGCCAAAGCCGTCATTGCCCTTGCGCTGGATGATCTCGAAGAAGATTGGCCCGACCATATTCTCGGTGAAGATCTGCAACAGCAGCCCGCCGCCCGTCTCAGGCGAGCCGTCGATCAAGATGCGCCGCTGGCGCATCGCCGCCACATCATGCCCATGCCCGGGCAGGCGCTTGTCGATCATGTCGAAATAGGTGTCGGGGCTGTCCTGAAACGCGATTCCGTTCGCCTTCAGCTGATCCACCGTTGCGAAAATATCATCGGCAGCGAGCGCAATATGCTGTATTCCCTCACCATTGTAAGCCCGCAGAAACTCCTCGATCTGGCTGTGCTCGTCCTGGCTTTCGTTCAGCGGAATGCGGATCTTGTTGTCCGGTGCGGTCATCGCCTTGGAGAACAGTCCGGTCTTGGTGCCGGTGATGTCGAAGAAGCGGATTTCGCGGAAACCGAAGATGTGCTCGTAGTAATTCGCCCAGGTCGCCATCTGCCCGCGCCCCACATTGTGCGTCAGATGGTCAAGCGTGTGCAGCCCGGCTGTGCGATCCGCATGCGGAACTGCCACGAAATCCACATCGTAAATCTCGTTGGCGCCGTAGCGATCGACGAGATAGAGATTTGCCCCCCCGATCCCGCGAATGGCCGGAATGTTCAATTCCATCGGCCCCACCCGGCCCGTCACCGGCTCGGCCCCGCGCTTCACTGCCTCGGCAAACGCCAGCGCTGCATCCCGCACCCGAAACGCCATCGCATTCGCGCTCGGCCCGCGCTTGGCGCGAAACTCGGCCACCTGGCCGTCCGGGTCAAAGTTCAGCAGGAAGTTGATATCCCCCTGCCGGTAGCGCCGAACATTCTTGGATCGGTGCGACGCGACATGCGAAAACCCGAGCTTCTCGAACAAGCCCCCCAGCGCGTCTGGATCAGGCGAGGTGAACTCCACGAATTCGAACCCGTCCAGCCCCAGGAAATTGTCGAAAACTGCCGTGTCGGCCATCTCATGCTCCCGATTGTGAAGAGCAAAACCCGTAACTGATGTTACGATTTTTCGCAACCCTCCAGCCGCGCCAGAAATGCCATCAGCGTGTTCCGCTCGGCATCGGAAAAACCACGCAGCACTTCCGCTTCGATTGCCAGCGCCAGCGGCGCCACCGCATCGTAAAGCGCTTGTCCGTCAGCCGTCAAAGCAAGCATCCGCGTCCGCCGATCTGCCCCGCTGGAAAGGCGCAGCAGCCCGCGCGCCAGGAGGCCTGCCACCGCCCGGCTAACTGTCATCTTGTCCATCGCGGTCGCTTCGCAAAGCCCTGCCTGCGTCACCGAGCACCGCTCGGCCACCACCGCAATCACCCGCCATTCCGGGATCTTCAGCCCGAAGCGCACCTTGTAGACCCGCGCGACGCGATCGGAAATGGCGTTGGAAACAACCGACAGCCGATACGGCACGAAATTCGCCAGCGTCAGCATCGCAAGGGCCTTATGCCGCACCGCAAGGCAAACACCAACCTGTCCCAGTCCGCCGGAGGAGCACAGCTTCGGCTGAGC
>JBBRKH010000222.1:0-4123 GCA_038217965.1 Sphingomonadales bacterium
GGTGCACGGCGTGGCGACGAAGGCCGCCAGCGTGCCGGTCCAGAACGCACCCTTTGCGCCGGGTTTTGCCGCCAGCGATTGCCCGGCCGACGCGCCGCCCAGCTGCATTTCGAACAGTCCGGCGAAATTCAGCGCGATCGCCAGCGTCAGCAGCATCAAGACGAGTATGACGCGCGGGTCCTGCAACTGAAATGCCCAACCGGCACCGGCGCCTGCTCGAACGAGCATGATGGTTGCGGCGCCCAGCAAGGTTGTGACCAGCACCACTCCTGCGGTGTAGGCGAGGCCTTCCTTGCGCGCGGCGGCTTCGGAATGGCCGGAACGGGCCAGGCTGAGCGCCTTCAGGCTGAGGATCGGGAAAACGCAGGGCATGAGATTGAGCACGAGGCCACCAAGCAGGGCGAGGCCGAAGGCGGAGAGGAAGGCGGATGTGGTGGAGGCCGGCGCGGCTGCCGCTGCGAGCGGTTGGCCGGGGGAGGCGGCACCGGGGCTCGCGCGGACTTCCAGGCCCATCACGCCGTCGGCGCGCTCGATGCGGAGCAGGCCGTTGACGAATTGCGGATTGCCACCGCGGACGGCATCGGCTTCCACGATCAAGGCCGTGTCGGTGCGGGTGATGGTCTGCGGGGCGGCGAACAGCAGCGTGTCGTCTTCGATGGCGAAGAAGTGTGCACCCGTGATCTGCTCGGTTCCGGCGAGGGGAATCTGGATGCGGATGCGACCTGCATCTGATGCAAAGGCGGCCGGCTCGGTGAGGGTGCGGGGGAGGGCGGCGCGGGCGTCCGCAAAGCGCCGGCGCTGGGCCGGATCGGCGCTGCCGTCGCCGGTGGCGAGGGGGAGGGCAAGCGTGGCGGATTCCGGCACACAGATTTCGTCGTTACAGACAAGCCAGTCCAGCTTGACCTGAAGCGGCAGGTTTCCGGATGCATTCTGCGGCACGTCGAGTTCGGCGAGCAGCACATTCTCGCTGCCGTAGACATGGTTCATGATGCCGGAAATCACATAGGTTTCGGGCACCGGGTAGCGGAAGGGCGAGACGCTGACGCCGGGCGGGTTGGCCCAGGTGGCGCGGGTTTCGATGCCGCTGTCGCCGGGATGCTTCCAATAGGTGTGCCAACCGGACTTTGGCGTCATCACGATGCCGATGCTGAAGCGCTGGCCAGGCGCGGGCGTTGCGGTTTCGGCGACCAGCTCCACCCGCGTGTTCGGTTGCTCGGAAACGGCCGCAGCGCAAACCGGGGCCGCGAACAGCGCTGCCAGCAGGAGAAGCCATGGTTTCAGCATTGCAGCAATGACATAAGCTTTGGGCGGCAGGAGGCAAGGGGCGTCATGGCACAGGTTCGTGCCGATGGGGCCAGGCGTTACTGGCGTGGACGGATGCTCTGAATCTGTTTTGCAGCAAGCCGATCTGACACGCCCCGCTGTCCGGCTTGACTGCCGATTTCGGCAATGGTGCTCGGCCCGCCGGGCCGATGTCGGAGTATTCCGCCGGGCCGACGTCGGAGTATATCGAGTGGTTCGACGCGGCCACCAGCCTGTTTCTGGACTCCGGCTTCATTCTGAGCGATCAGGTCACGCCGAACAGGATCCGGTTGCTCGCCGTCACCGAAAGTCTGTGGGCGGCTGATGGCCTGCAGGGCTGAAACATTTGTGAAAACGGCGTTGCCGTATCCGACTTGCTTGACCCGGATCACCCCTTTGCCGTTGGCGCGCTCAGCGCCGGGCGCCGTTGGCATAGCGTCGGCGGCGCATGGCTGTGCCCACCATGCCGAAGCCGGCAATGAGCATGGCCCAGGTTGCCGGTTCGGGGACTGGGGGGATGATGGTGCCGCACACGTCTCCCGAGCCCTCCGGGCTGCCATTGGCCAGGCACAGGAGGTTTATGCGGAGCTGGACGCCGCCGAGGGAATGGAAGGCTGGCGCCGTGTGGGAGCCCACGAAGAGGTAGCTGCCGCCATTGTAGGTCCACAGATAGTTCGGCTCCTCCGCTAATCCGATGATGGGGTCTTGCGTGCCGAGCGGCGGCGAGCCGGATACGACATGGGTGGAGAAGGGATTGTTGTTCAGCCCCTGCCAACTGGTTCCGGCGCCGTTGATGGCCAGCTTGTGCGTCGGACCGCCCGGATTGGAGCCGTTGTCAGAGGCGCCCGGCGTGAGCGACAGGCCCATGGCAATCGGCAGCACGGCAGCCAGTTGCCCGGTGAGGGCGGCGTTCAGATAAATGCGCCCGTTCCGGCTCAGATAGGTGTCCAGCAGACCGGGATTGGCACCAATGAAGTCGATCAGCTCCTGTCCGGCGCGTTCGCTGCCCTCGATATAGATGAAGCTGTTGATCGCGTCGTTGAAGGCAGCCGCGTCGAAACCCTGATAGCGGGTATATCCGCCGGCACCGTAAATGCTGACCATCGCAGCTTCGGGCGAGCCGAAATCGCCGGCCGCAAGCCCCCAGGGATTCTCGCTGCCGGTCATGTAGGCGACAGCGGTAGAGGCTGGCGCGGCGCTTGCAGCCAATGCGCACGCGACGATGAGAAAGCTAGCCATGCGATCCATGAAATGCCCTTTCATGCGATAATGAAGGGACGTTAGCATGGCGCATGCAAATTTGACAGTGGGTTGTGCCCGATTGCCAGGAAAAAGGCCACGCAGCGAACTGCGCGGCCCCTTTCTTGTCTCCGGGCTCAGGCGATGGCGGTACGGCGGCGGCGCATAGCCGAGCCGACGAGGCTGAAGCCGGCGATCAGCATCGCCCAGGTGGCTGGCTCCGGCACGGGCGGCGGCAGATCCAGCAGCTTGATCTGCGAGGCGAGGCGCGCGCCGGTCGGCTGGCTGCCCCCCCAGTTGAAGGTATAGCTGCCGGTCAGCGTGAAATCGCCGACGATGCCTTCCCACAGGGTAATCAGCACGGCACCATCGGCAGCGCTGATCGAGCCGAGCGACTGGTTGATGACCGTGGTATCGGAGAACAGCACATCGTTGATGCTGTGCGCGTTCGCATCGCTCTGTGTGTTGGAGCGGATGCGGAATTCGATGCCGTTGATATCGGCGAAATAATTCTGCGTTTCGCTCCAGCTGTCGCTGCCGACGACATAGCGGACGGTGTTGCCGGTGCGCGAAAAGACAAAGTTGACCGACGTGCCGGTTGCAAAATTGGCATCGGATCCGCCAGCGACCGGGGGGACGTTCGTGAGCGCCTGGGTGACGCCGGCGCCGACGCCGGGGATCCCGGTGGCAGCATTTGGCGTGTGCAGGCCGCGGCGCTTGTTGACACCGGTTTTCACTTGGCCGACCGCGCGCTCGATTGGGGGAAGGGCGGTGCCGCCCACCAGCGGCAGGCCATAGTAGGTTTGCAGGAAGCCGCCCGGGCCCTCGAAGGCGGCGTCGCTTGTTTGCGTTGTTACTAGGCCGACAGCCGCTGAGGCGGCGGTCGCGGAAAAGGCCAGTGCGGTAACTGCGATGGCGAGGGTAAATTGGTTCATGTGGATCCCCTGAATCGGGCCGGACCTGTATTGACACAGGAGCCCGCGATAGTTTGCATTCCGGGGATAGTCGGCGATTGTAGCAACCGCAAGGACATAAGGTGGTTGTTAAATGTGAAAAATGGTTAATGCGAAGGCTTGTGTAAAAATGCAGAAGGCCCGGCAAAGCCGGGCCTCGTCGGTCGTGTCGGAATGGGCAGGATGGCCACCCATTCCGCACGGCGCCTGCCCCAGCGCAGGCTGGGGCCGGGTCTGCGACGAACCCTGCTGCTGCGCTGCGCGATGCAGCAGGCCGTCTTCGACCTACCTCTTGCTGAACTGGAAGCTGCGGCGAGCCTTTGCCTTGCCGTATTTCTTGCGCTCCACCACGCGGCTGTCGCGGGTGAGGAAGCCGGCGGATTTGACCACCGCGCGCAGTGTCGGTTCGTAGCGGGTCAGCGCCTGCGCGATGCCGTGCTTGACGGCACCCGCCTGCCCGGAGAGACCGCCGCCGACGACGGTTGCAACGACATCATATTGTTCGCGGCGTTGCGACACATCGAAGGGCTGGTTGATGACCAGGCGCAGGGTCGGGCGCGCGAAATAGATGGTTTGATCACGGCCGTTTACGATGATCTTGCCGCTGCCGGGCTTGATCCAGACGCGGG
>JBBRKH010000223.1:0-4122 GCA_038217965.1 Sphingomonadales bacterium
TCCCGCGTTCCGCGCTCGTCGGTGTGGCCCTCCACCGTCACCCGGATGGCAGGATACTGTCCAAGCCACGAGGCCTGCGCCCCGAGCGTCTGCCGCGCCGCTTCGTCCAGCGCATAGCTGTCCAGCGCAAACAGCACTCGGTCAGACCCCGCCTGCGCAACCATGTCTGCCTGCGAACCAGGCCCTGAGCCCCGTGCGGCATCGGTCACCACCCGCTCGGGCGGTGGCACCGTCGCCGGCTGGTCAATCACTGGTGGCAGCGCCGGCGCAGCCTGCGGAGGCGGCGGCGGCAAGCTCTCCTTGTTGCGGGCACAGGCGCTCAGCGCCAGCACCGAACCCAGGGCAATTACCGGCAGGATGGATTTCATCATACGTCTCTCCTTAGGGATTTGGCCGGATTTCTCAACCTTTGCGGCCGATGAATCTTTCATGGCAATAGCGGCCCCCAGGCCGGGTCGCTTGCTTCCAGCGGGGTCGGAATGCGCCGGTCGTTGCGTCCGGTCAGATCGATCGACCGCAGGCTTGATCGCCCGTTGCGCTCCGTCCGGCTGAACAATATGACACGCCCGTTGGGCGACCAGCTCGGCCCCTCGTCCTGCCAGCTGTCGGTCAGAAGGCGTTCGCCCGACCCGTCCGGGCGCATCACTGCCATGCGAAACTTGCCGCTCTGGATGCGCGTGAAGGCGATCAGGTCGCCGCGCGGGCTCCACACCGGGCTGGCCGCCCTGCCCTCGCCAAAGCTGATTCGCTGTGCGCCTGTGCCATCGGCGTTCATCACATACAGCTGCTGCGTCCCGCCACGATCGCTTTCGAAAACGATTCTGCGCCCGTCCGGAGAGAAGCTGGGCGATGTGTCGATAGCATTGCTGCTTGTCAGCCGCATGGTGCGCCGCGCGCCGATATCATAGGTGAAAATGTCCGCATTGCCAGCGCGCGTCACACTGAACAACAGGGTCCGCCCATCCGGTGAAAAGCGCGCGGCAAAGCTCATCGTATCGAAATTGCCGACCGGCTCCTGCCGCCCCGTGCCGATATTGTACAGCCACACGCGCGGCCGGTCGCCGGCAAAGCTCATATAGGTGATCGTCTCGTTCACCGGCGAAAAGCGCGGCATCAGCACCAGCGATTGACCACTCGTCAGAAATCGGTGGTTGGCCCCATCCTGGTCCATGATGGCAAGCCGCTTCACCCGCTTGGTGCGCGCGCCGCTTTCCGCCACATAGACGATGCGGCTGTCAAACATCCCGGTTTCGCCAGTCAGCCGGGAATAGACGAGATCCGAGCATTTGTGGGCCGCCCGCCGCCAGCCGGCCGGAGTGACCGTAAACGCCTGCCGCGCCAGTTCCTCTTCGGAAAACACATCGTGAAGATGGCACCCGACCGTCAGCGAGCCGTCCGCATTGGCCGTTACCGATCCTGTCACCAGAGCTTGTGCCGCTGCGGTGCGATACCCGAGAAACGGCGGCGCGATGACCTGCGCCACCGTCGGCGCCGGAAAAGCTGCCGGATCGATCGCGCGGAACAGCCCGGAGCCGACGAGATTGCCGGAAACAATCGCCGCGACCTGCCGCCCCAGGTCTGCGGTGTTGCCGGCCGGCGTCTGCATGGCAGCAGGCGTTGGAAACGCCGGCACCGCCAGTGGCATCGGTGCCTCGATCCCGCTGGTGATATCCACCCGCAAGGTCGCAGCTGCCGGAACCGCAAGCAAGAGAAGCAACACCAACCGCACCATCATGTCATCAACCTCGGATCGAAATTCAGTTCAAACTCGCGCCAGTAGCCGAACATGTCGGCGGGCAAGGCAAGTGGCGCGCAGCGCAACACGGCCCGCCGCGCGGTTTCCACAAAGGCCCGCGCATAGGCCGCATTGCCCTGCGTCGCACCGGTCTGGCTCACAAACTCCGGTGTTGCCGACACGGTTCCATCGCGGTTTAGGCGGATGCGCAGCACGGCTGTCATGCCCTGCACATCGGCGCCGCCGATCGGCGGATTCCAGCACGGCGCAATCTGCGCGCGGATGGCCTGTTCCAGTGTTGCAATCGCCCGGGGGCCAACCTGAGCGCCCTTTGGCAGTGCCGTTTCGATGGATTTCGCGAACGCAGACGTGTCGCGCGGCTGCACCGGCGCATCGGGAATCGATCTGTCGATCAGGCTTGCCATCGCCCCTGCATCGAAACTGTCGCGCTTCACCTCCCGCGACTTCTTCGGCGGCGGCAGCGCCACGACCTCGTCGGCAATCGCATCCTGCACGGCCGTATCCTGCACCACTGCCTCGGCCGATTCGAGCGCATCCGCCTCGCCTAAAAGCTCCGGTTCCAGCTCCGCAACAAGCGGCGGCCCGGGGTCGCGCGGCGCCGCTTGCATGGAAGGCTGCGGCATTTCGGTCACCGTTGGCAGATCGCCGACTTCGACAAATTCAATGGGGGTGGAATCGATCGCCGGCTCGAGCGGCGGCATCGTTCTGGCAACGCCGAGCGACAGCACTCCAAGCAGCAGCAGATGGGCGCCTGCGGCCACCGCAATGGCGCCCCGCTCGCTCACTGCTCGATGCCCGGCTTCGGCTGGTTGACCAGCGCAACCTTCGCAAAGCCCGCTCCCGTCACATCGGCAAGCAAGCCTGCAACCTGGCCATAGGGCAGCCCAGCATCGGCCCTGATCACCACCCGCACCGCATCACCCCGCGCGTCGCGCAATGCCTTCATGCGCGCTGCAAAGGCGGCAACCGAAAGCGGCTCCTCGTCGATATAGCGGGTGCCGCTTGCATCCATCGTCACGGAAATCGGCTGCATGTCCGCCGAAAGCGCCTTGGCGCTCGTCTTCGGCAGATCCACCGGCACACCGGTCACCAACAGTGGCGCCGCCACCATGAAGATGATCAGCAGCACCAGCATCACATCCACCATCGGCGTCACATTGATATCCGCCATCGGCGCCCGCCGACGCGACCGCCGCGCGCCTGCAATCCCCATCATTTGCTGCCATCCAGTTCGCGCGACATCATCGCATGAAAGGCCGACGAGAAATTCTGCAACCGATCCTCCAGTCGCCCGATCACATGCAGCAGCCGGTTGTAGCCAATCACCGCCGGGATTGCCGCAAACAGCCCGATGGCGGTTGCAAACAGTGCCTCGGCAATCCCCGGCGCCACCACCGCCAGGCTGGTGCTCTGCGTCTCGCCAATCGCCACAAACGCCCGCATGATGCCCCACACGGTTCCGAACAGGCCGACAAACGGCGAAACCGACCCGATCGTCGCCAAAATGCTCAGCCGATCCGACAAATCCGAAACCGAACGATCAATGGATGCCGCCATCACATTGCCCAGCCGCGAGCGCACGCCCTCCCGGTCAACCCCAGCCCGCCCTTCGGTGGAAGCCCGCCACTCGTCCATCCCCGCCACAAACAGATCGCCGGCCGGATGCGCCCCCTTCGCCGTGCGCAACTCATCCAGCGATTCCGCCTTCCAGAAGCGCGCCTCGAATTCCGCCACCTGCTTGTTGAGTTGGCGAAGCCGCCGCGACCTCTCGATGATGATCGCCCAAGACCACACACTCGCCGCCAGCAGCGAAACCATCACCGCCTTCACCACAATATCCGCTTGCAAAAAAAGCGCCCATGGAGACATGGCCTCCGCCGCACTCAGCATCGCTTCGTTCACACACTGCTCCGGCTACACGCCCGATCTTCGAGCAGCTTCGAGCTTTATGGGGACTGAACGCCCATGCCTCAAGAGTTGACTGGTGTTGGGTTGCAGGCTTGGAAAAAAGCAGACTTGAGCAACCTGCGGCGGGAAGGCGCGTGCCGCCTCTTCACCCCCATGCTCCCCGTAACCCCCTGCTTGACACGGGGCGCCGCTTTTCTTCAGCTCTGCAACCCGCGAAACAACTCCACCCACGCCGCCGGCTGCCGCCGTGGCCGGCCTTCGCGCGTCAGGAAGCCTGCACGCACGGTGGCGTCCGTCAACAGCACCTCGTCTCGGAAAATGCACTGGCGCATGGTGACGGAGGCGCCGCCCAGTGCAGTGCAGCGGGTTTCGATGATGAGGTCGTCGTCCAGGCGGGCGGGGGCGACGTAGCGGATGCTGAGGTCTGCGACGGCATAGACGCCTTCGCCACCCTCGTA
>JBBRKH010000224.1:0-4069 GCA_038217965.1 Sphingomonadales bacterium
CGGAAGTCGCGTCGGCATTGTCGTGGAAGTTGCGGATGGGCACGATCACGCTGGCGGAGCAAACGGCGGCGCGCGCCGGATTTTCGACGCTGGTTTCGGACCAGTTGCAGATTCTGCAAATGGAGCGGGCAGACTTTTCCGCCGCATCGCGGATGGTCGAGCGAAGGGACATGGCCATGCGCGCACCCGACGCCTTGCACCTGGCAGTCGCCGCCCGAAATGGCGCGGCTTTCGCTACGCTTGACCGGCAACAGGAAGCCGCCGCCCGCGCAGCGGGATTGTCGGTCGTGGATGTTTGATGGGTAGGGACATCCGGTGCACGAGATCGAAACCCGCCGTTGGGCCATTGCCGAGCAGGCAGGCGTCGCCCGCGAAGCGCTCTATCGGGCGCTGGGGAAGGACAGCAATCCAATGCTGGATACGCTGCTTGGGGTGGCAGAGGCGCGGGGGGTGAGGCTGTCTGTGGTGGAGTGACGTTTGCGCCTTGCACAATCAAAGGATGCACGTCTAATCAATTGCGATGCAAGACCTTCTGCGCAGAATAGCTTCTGGCCTCGAGCAAGGTCACTACACCAACGAGCGAGCCGTCTCGACGAGCATTGTAGTGCCCATTTTGCGCGCGCTTAATTGGGACGATGCTGACCCTACGCTGGTTCGACCGGAGTACACTTCGGGGCAGGGACGGGTGGATTATGCGTTATTTCCTAAGCCGGGTTCCCCCGCCGTGTTTGTGGAAGTGAAAGGCGTCGGGAAGTCCGGTGAGGCTGATCTTCAGCTGTTTCAATATGCTTTTCACGAAGGTGCTCAGATCGCCGTCTTGACCGACGGGCGCGTGTGGAACTTCTATCTACCCGGCGAGCACGGCAATTATGACGAGCGTAGGGTCTATCAACTTGATATTCTTGAACGCCAGCCGGCCGAGAGCCAGGAGAGGTTTACGCGCTACCTCGAACGTGGCCGGGTGGTTCAGGGCGACGCGCTCCGCGATGCGCGCGCGGATTATCAGAACCGGGCAAGCCAACGACAGGCCGAGGCGGTTATGCCGAAGGCATGGCAAGAAATGCTCGTTGAGCCGGATGTGGAGTTGATGAACTTGCTGCGTGAGCGGGCCGAAGCCATGTCTGGCCATCGTCCATCGGAAGCAGCACTCGAGGCTTTTCTTCGATCGCGCATTGGTCCGGCAAGCGATGCGTCGGCATTCGGCCGCGCAGCGCGAACGCGTGGTAGCAACGCAACAGCCGTGAAAGTCGTTGCCACAGTGTTGAAGCCTACTGCCGCAACTCCCGAGCTGGTGTCTGTCAACCGGCCCGGCGGGAAAGCAAAGTGGCGAGTTTGTGAGCGCAATGGTGAAGAGCGCGATCAGGCTTCGGCATTCGTTGCGCTGTTGTCGGAATTGTTTCGGCGGTTTCCGGAAAGGCAGGAGCAGATGGCGGCTGCGGTCCGTACCCGCAGCCGCAACAATATCGCCCGAAGGGTCGAAGACGTGTATCCTGGCAAGTCTCAACTGGCAGCGAAGGCAAACCGCCCTCTCGTCGACGGGTGGTATGTTGGAACAAACGAAAGCAGTGCCACAAAAATGCGCATTGCAATGGGTGCTGCTCGCGCTTCCGGCCTCAATTGGGGTCAGGACGTCGATCTCGAAATGTAAATTGGGGATGCAGGGGCCTCAAACCCCTGCCCGCCGGAGGCCTCTTATCGCACCCCCGCCCAATACATCACCCCGCCCGACCCACGCGGCCAGCCATAGCCGTTCACCCACACCGCATCGATATCGCCCGGCCGCTGGGCGATGCCTTCGGCCAGAATCTCTCGCCCTTCCTCCACCATCGGCGCCGTCAGCCGCTCCAGTATCTCCGCTTGCGTCAGCTCTTTCGCCTCGCCGCCTTTCTCCGCCACATAGTCGCGGATCATCTGCTCCACGATGGGGCTGACGCTGCGTTTGCGGTCGGCGTCGTAATCATAGAATCCCGCGCCGGTTTTCTGCCCGCGCCGGTCCATTTCGCACAGCCGGTCGCGCAGGGTTTCGCCTGTGCTCGTCTCCTTGCTCCAGCCGATATCGAGGCCGGCGAGGTCGCTCATCTGGAAGGGGCCCATCGGGAAGCCGAAGTCGGTCATCGCGCGGTCGACGTCGGCCGGCATGGCGCCTTCCAGCAGCAGCGCATTCGCCGCTTCCTGCCGCCGGCTCAGCATGCGGTTGCCGATGAAGCCGGGGCAGACGCCGGAGACGACGCCGATCTTGCCGATTTTCACGCCCACATCCATCGCGGTTCGCAGCACATCGGGCGCGGTTTTTGCGCCCCGCACCACTTCCAGCAGCTTCATCACATTGGCCGGCGAAAAGAAATGCATGCCGAGCACATCGGCCGGCCGGCTGGTGGCGGAAGCGATTTCGTCCACATCCAGATAGCTGGTGTTGCTGGCCAGCACCGCGCCGGGCTTCGCAATGCCGTCCAGCTTCGCGAAAATCTCCTTCTTCAGCGCCATATTCTCGAAGATGGCCTCGATGATGAGATCGGCTTCGCCCAGGCTGTCATAGCTGAGCGACGGCGTGAGCAACGCCATGCGGGCTTCCACCTGCTCCGCCGTCAGCTTGCCGCGCGCCGCCGATCGCTCATAGTTCGCGCGGATCACCTTCAGCCCGCGGTCGAGCGCCGCCTGCTCGCGCTCCACGATGGTGACGGGCAGGCCGACGTTCAGGAAATTCATCGCGATGCCGCCGCCCATCGTGCCGGCGCCGATGATGCCGACGCTGTTCACGGGCCGCGCGGCAACGCCCTCCAGCCCCTCGATCTCGGCGGCTTTCGCTTCGGCGGCTGCGATATGTGCGAGTGCGGCGGCCTGGTCTTCGGCGGTCATCTTTCCCTCTCCCTCCTCAATCACTACATGCCCCTTTAGGAGACGCATCGATGGACGCAAGACTGATGAGCCGCGACAGCCTGAGGGGCCTCGATCTGCGGGCGGAGATCAACCGGCTGCGGCGCGAGAAAAACGCCATCATCCTGGCGCACTATTACCAGACGCCGGACTTGCAGGACATCGCCGACTTCGTGGGCGATTCCCTGGAACTGAGCCGCAAGGCAGCGGAAACCTCGGCCGACGTCATCGCCTTCTGCGGCGTGCGCTTCATGGCCGAAGTGGCAAAAATCCTCTCCCCGCAGAAAACCGTGGTGCTGCCCGACATGGACGCCGGCTGCTCGCTGGAAGACAGCTGCCCGCCGGACGAATTCGGACGGTTCAGGGCAGCCCACCCCGATCACATCAGCCTCACCTACATCAACTGCTCGGCCGCCGTGAAGGCGCACAGCGACATCATCGTGACCAGCAGCAGCGCCGAAAAGATCATCGCGGCGCTGCCGAAGGACCAGAAAATCCTGTTTGCGCCAGACAAGCATCTGGGCGCCTGGCTCAACAAGACAACCGGCCGCGACATGCTGCTGTGGGACGGCACCTGCATCGTCCACGAAGCCTTCAGCGAAACCGAGTTGCTGAAGCTGAAGGCGCTGCACCCCGACGCGCCGGTCGCCGCCCACCCGGAATGCCCGGCCTATATCCTGGATCACGCGCACATGATCGGCAGCACCAGCGCCATCCTGAAATTCGCCCTGGAAAGCCCGGCAAACACGATCATCGTGGCCACCGAGCCGCACATCATCCACCAGATGGAGAAAGGCGCTCCGGGCAAGGTTTTCATCGGAGCCCCGGGAGCCGACGGCAACTGCTCGTGCAACATGTGCCCCTACATGGCGCTCAACACGATGGAAAAACTCTACCTCGCCCTGCGGGATCTGCAGCCGGTAATCGAAGTCCCCGAGCCGCTCCGCCTGCGCGCCCTGCTGCCACTGAACCGGATGCTGGCGATCGCGAGCGGAGCCGCAACGGATTTGACGCCAGCGCAGACCTTCCCGCCGGTGATGGGGGATTGAAGCAAAGAAGG
The DNA here is from genome assembly GCA_038217965.1 of Sphingomonadales bacterium. GTDB lineage: Bacteria > Pseudomonadota > Alphaproteobacteria > Sphingomonadales > Sphingomonadaceae > Sandaracinobacteroides. The sequence continues at coordinate 3,935 of JBBRKH010000224.1, forward strand.
GGGCGCCGCCCCCTTCACCCCCGGCAGGGACATGATGTCCCTGCACCCTCTGAATTGAAGCGCGCTGCCACCGCGTCGCGCGGAGCGTGAGCCGGGACCCAGCTTTGACTGCGCCTGCGGCATAGGGTTGCGTCT
>JBBRKH010000225.1:0-4035 GCA_038217965.1 Sphingomonadales bacterium
ATCCGGGCTATGGCTTCCTCTCGGAGCGCGCCGATTTCGCTGCCCTGTGCGAGGCGGAAGGGATCGCCTTCGTGGGGCCGACATCGGCGCACATCGCCGCTGTGGGAGACAAGCTTGCAGCCCGCGATGTCGCCCGCCGGGCCGGTGTCCCCCTCACCCGCGGCAGCAGCGCAGTGGCTGACATCGCAGCAGCGCTGGCCGCCGCCGACGCTATCGGCTTTCCCGTCATCACCAAGGCGTCGGCCGGCGGCGGCGGGCGCGGCATGGTGGTCGCTGCCGATGCCCAGGAACTGGCACGCGGCTTCGCTCCCGCCGCAGCCGCCGCCCAGGCCGCGTTCGGCGACGGACGGCTGTTCCTCGAACGCTATGTCAGCCGGGCCCGGCACATCGAGGTGCAGGCCTTCGGCCTCGGCAACGGCCGTGTCCTGCATCTGCACGAGCGCGACTGCTCGGTGCAGCGCCGCTACCAGAAAATGGTCGAGGAAGCCCCCGCCGCCATCCTCCCCGTCGCGGTCCGCGCCACCGTGCACGCAGCCGCCCTCAGGCTGCTGGAAGCAATCGGCTACAGCAACGCCGGCACGGTCGAATTCCTGTACGACGAAACCAGCGAGAGCCTCGCCTTCCTCGAGGTCAACGCCCGCATCCAGGTCGAGCATCCCGTCTCCGAAGCGGTCACCGGCCAGGATGTGGTGCGCTGGCAGATCGCCCACGCGTTCGGCACCCCCCCCGGCATCGCCCAGTCCGCAATCGGCTGCACTGGCCATGCCATCGAGGTGCGCATCCTCGCCGAAGACCCGGCGCGCGATTTCGCGCCCTCGCCCGGCACCATCACCCGCTGGGCACCACCCGCAGGCGAAGGCATCCGCATCGACAGTGCGGTCGCAGCCGGATGCCGCGTGCCGCCCTACTACGACAGCATGATCGCCAAGCTGATCGTCCACGCCGATACCCGCGCAGCAGCTGTCAGCCGCCTGCAAGACGCGCTGGCAGCGTTCGAGGTGGCCGGCATCGCCACCACCATCCCATTCCTGCGCCGGCTTGTTGCCCACCCGGATTTCGTCGCCAACCGCGTCCACACCAGATGGCTCGAGCAAACCCTGCTGCAACCCGCGCTGGCCGCATGATCGAATTCCTCGATCAGACCCTGCGCGACGGCCAGCAGAGCCTGTGGGGCATGCGCATGCAGGCCCGCCACGCGCTTGCCGCCTGCGATCATCTGGACCGCACCGGGTTCCGGGTGATCGACCTCACCGGCTCGCACCATTTCGAAGTTCTGGTGCGCCACTGCCGCGAAGACCCGTGGGCCTTTCTGGATGCCATGGTTGCCGCCATGCCGCGCACCACGCTGCGCTCGGGCATGCGCGCCAACGCCGCCGTCAGCTTCGCCGTCACGCCCGATGCGCTGATGGACGCCTGGATGCGGCAGCTGAACCGCCACGGCATCCGCAGCTTCTGGATCTACGATGTGCTGTTCGATATCGCGAAGACCGCCCGCCTCGCCCGGGTCGCCAAACAATTCGGCTCCGAAGTGTCGGCGGCGATCATGTTCACCCTCTCCCCCGTTCACACCGACGCCTATTATGCCGACAAGGCCGACCGGCTGAGCGCCATACCCGAAGTGGATACGCTGCTTCTCTACGACACCGCCGGGGTGCTCGAAAAAGAGCGGCTCACCACCCTGCTGCCGGCGATCGTTGCCCACGCTCGCGGCAAGCCCATCGAATTCCACGCCAACAATCTGCTGGGCCAGTCCGCCAAGGCCTATCTCGATGCCCTGCCGCTCGGGGTCTCCATCCTGCACACCGCCAGCCGACCCATGGCCAACGGCCCCTCGGTGCCATCCACCGAGATCATGGCACACAATCTGGCCGCGCTCGGCCTGCCGCATGGCCTGGATGCGGATCGGCTGCCCCCGGTGGCAGCGCACTTCGAGGCCGTCGGCAAGGCTGCGGGTTTCCTCGTCAACCCGTCCGCTGAATATGATATCCGCTCCATCCAGCACCAGATTCCCGGCGGCATGTTCGGCACGCTGAAGGCGCAGCTGGCGCAGCACGGCATGGCAGGCCGGCTGGACGACGTGCTGGCGGAGGTGGCCGTCGTCCGCCGCGAGCTCGGCTGGCCAGGCATGGCAACCCCCTTTTCGCAGCTCGTCGGCATCCAGGCCGTGCTCAACATCGTCGGCGGCGAGCGCTGGAAGATCATCCCCGACGAGGTGATCGTCTACGCCGCCGGCCACCACGGCACCCCCGTCGCCCCCATCGATCCACAGGTACTGGATCGCATCATGGCCGCTCCGCGCGCACACGATATCGTCGCCACCCCGCCCGAACAGCCGACCATCGAAGAGCTGCGCCGCCGCCACGGCACAGAAGATGACGACGAGCTGATCCTGCGCGCGCTGGTTCCGCGGGCCGACATAGAGCGCATGCGCGCATCCGGACCGCTGATCCGCAGCCTGCCGCTCGCCAGCTCGCAAGAGGCCGACGCCGTGCTGCGACTGATGCAAACGGTCACCTCGAACAGCTTCATGCTGCGCACCGGTGCGCTCTCGCTGGCCCTCGAACGGTGAGGCGCGCGGTCATCGTCGATGGCGTACGCACGCCGTTCGCAAGGGGCAGGCGTGGGGGCGCGCTGCACGGCATCCATCCGGTCGATCTTCATGCCGGCCTCCTCGCCGCACTCGTCCAGCGCAACGCGCTCGATCCGGCGCGCATCGACGATGTGCTCACCGGTTGCGTGGTCCAGGTCGGCGAGCAGGCCGGCAACATCGGCCGCCAGGCGGTGCTTGCCGCCGGCCTGCCCGAAAGCGTCCCGGCCGTCACGATAGACCGCAAATGCGGCTCGGCGCAGCAGGCGATGGATTTCGCCGCGATGGGCATCATCGCCGGCGCCTACGACATCGCAATCGCTGGCGGCGTCGAAATGATGAGCATGGTGGAGGCAAAATCCAATCGTCTCGGGCGCGACAGCCTCGGCCCGCGCTTTGCCGCCCGCTATCCGGCCGGCCTCGTCCATCAGGGCATTTCCGCCGAGCTGATTGCCGCCCGGCACGGCATCTCCAGGGCAGCCATGGACGCCTTCGCCGCCCGCTCCCACCATCTGGCCGCGCAGGCCGAGGATGCCGGCACCCTCGCTGCCGCCATCCTGCCGGTGGGCGCCGTATGCCGCGACGAAGGGGTGCGCCGAGACACCAGCGCAGACGCGCTTGCCGCGCTGAAACCGGCCTTTCACAGCACCGAAATGGCCGCCCGCTTCCCCGAAATCGGCTGGGCCATCACCGCTGGAAACTCCAGCCAGCTGAGCGACGGCGCGTCCGCGCTGCTCCTTATGGAGGAAGCCACAGCCCGCGCTCTCGGGCTGAAGCCGCGCGCCGCGCTCACCCATTTCGCCGTCGTCGGAGACGATCCGCTGCTGATGCTGACCGGCGTCATCCCGGCCACCCGCAGGCTGCTCGCCAAAGCCGGGCTCACGATCGCCGATATCGACAGCTTCGAAATCAACGAAGCCTTCGCCAGTGTCGTGCTGGCCTGGGCAGCCGCCACCGGCGCCGATCCCGCCCGCGTCAACCGCTTCGGCGGCGCCATCGCGTGCGGCCACCCGGTCGGCGCATCGGGCGGCCGCCTGATGCTCAATCTCCTGGCGGCGCTGGAGCACAGCGGCGGCCGCTACGGCCTCGTCAGTATGTGCGAATCCGGCGGCATGGCCAATGCCACCCTGGTCGAGCGCATCCCCTGATGCAGGGCGAACGCCGCATCCGGCAGCCGCTGCAGCCGTGCTGCCATGCGCCGCATATGGTGCCGCATGGCCGTCTCTGCGGCAGCCGCGTTGCCGGCCACCACTGCCTCGCTGATAGCGGCATACTCGGCCGCCCGGTTGCCAAGATCGACGGCGCTGAACCAGGGCTGCACCTGCAGGCGAAGCAGATGGATTTGCATCAGCGGCATGATCGCCGCCAGCTGCCGGTTGCCGCCGATGGCGATCAGCGCGTCGTAGAAATGCCGGCGCTGGGCGATCAGGCCGTCGGCCTCCCCGGCC
>JBBRKH010000226.1:0-4023 GCA_038217965.1 Sphingomonadales bacterium
AAGCACAGCCGCGCGCGCGGCTGTGCGATCGACACACGTCTATTGCTGGGGCTCGGCCTCGTCTGATGCAGGCGTCGGCCTGATGGATCCCCTCACCATCGCAGCGATCGCTGCGCTCATGCTCGTGGCCGCCACGCTCTATTCCTCGGTGGGCCATGCCGGTGCTTCTGCCTATCTCGCCATCATGGCACTGTTCGCGCTGCCGCCCGATGTGATGCGGCCGACCGCACTGGTGCTGAACATCGTCGTCTCGTCGATTGCCACCGTGCGCTATGCGCGCACCGGCAATTTCGACCGGACGCTGTTCTGGCCATTCGCGGTGACTGCTGTTCCGGCCGCGTTCCTGGCCGGCGGAATTGCCGTATCGCCGGAACTCTACAAGCCACTTCTGGGCGCCGTCCTGCTGTTTTCGGCGCTGCGGCTGCTCTGGCCCAAGCCCATTCGAGCACTTGGAGTCGTGCACCCGCCCGTGTTGCCCCTCGCCCTCACGATTGGCGCGGGTGTCGGCGTGCTTTCCGGCATCGTCGGCGTCGGCGGCGGCATCTTCCTCTCCCCCATCATCCTCTTTCTCGGCTGGGCCGCACCGCGCGTCACATCGGGCAGCGTGGCAGCGTTCATCCTTCTGGTGTCGTCCGCAGGCCTTGCCGGCAATCTTTCCAGCATCGGCAAGTTGCCGCCGGAGCTGCCCTGGTTTGCCCTCGCCGTCGTTGTCGGCGGCCTGCTCGGCACCTGGCTTGGAACCCGCCGTTTGCCGCCGCAGGGAATCGTGACGGCACTCGGCGTTGTCGAGCTGATTGCCGCCTACAAGCTGCTGTTTCCCTGATTGAACAGCCAGACGCGAACGGCGCTGGCGAGCGGGGTGGTGCGGGCTTCGTCGATTTCGGTAATCAGCGCGGTGGGAGTTTGATTGCGCGCTTTGACGATGGCGTCGAAGGCTAGCCAGAAGGCGGGCTCGAGGGCCACCGAGGTGCGGTGGCCCTGGATGGTGAAGGAGCGCTTGGCGAGGTGGCGCATGGGCGGTCAGGTGCGCCAGTCGAGCCTGCAGCGAGCATGAAAAAGAGAGATGCGCACTCTTTTCAGCCGCCGTTGGCTAAACCATATGCTGCCCGCCATTGATGCTGAGCGTGCTCCCGGTGACAAACCCGCCATCCTCGGAACACAGGAACGCCACCCCGCGCGCAATTTCGTGCGCCTGCCCAAGCCGACCGACCGGGATTTTTGCGACGATCTTTTCCAGCACTTCCGGGGGCACCGCCGCCACCATGTCGGTATCGATGTAGCCCGGTGCAATCGTGTTCACGGTGATGCCGAAGCGCGCGCCTTCCAGCGCCAGTGCCTTGGTGAAACCCTGGATGCCGCTCTTGGCCGCAGCATAGTTCACCTGGCCATATTGCCCGGCCTGTCCGTTGATCGAGCCGATGTTCACAATCCGGCCCCAGCCGCGCTGCTTCATCCCCGGAAACACCGCCTTCGCCACGTTGAAGCAGCCGCCGAGATTCACATCGATCACCTCTTTCCAGGCTTCGAAGCTCATCTTCAGCAAGGTGCCATCGCGGGTAATCCCGGCGTTGTTCACTGCGACATCCACCGGCCCGACCTGCTCCTCGATGGCCTTGATGCAATCCAGCGTTGCCTGGTGATCGCCCACATTCCACTTGAATGCCGGAATGCCGGTCTTGTCGGTGAAGGCCTTGGCACGATCGTCGCTGCCCACATAATTCGCCGCAACCGCAAAGCCCGCCTCTTTCAGGGCCACGCAGATCGCTTCGCCAATTCCCCGTGTCCCGCCGGTTACCACAGCCACGCGCGCCATGCTCATCTCCCTATATCTTGGCGCCGAAGACTAGCCGGGCGATATCCACCCGGCAAGCTCTTGCGCGATGATGCTGCGCAGCATTTCCATGCCGGCCTCGCTGGTGTTGAGGCAGGGCAATGCAGCAAAATTCTCGCCCCCCGCCGCCAGAAAGCTGTCGCGCGCCTCGATGGCGATCTCTTCCAGTGTCTCGATGCAATCTGCCGAAAATCCGGGCATCAGCACGGCCACCCGCTTCATGCCGCGCTCCGCCATCGCAACGAGGGTTGGTTCGGTATAGGGTTGCAGCCATTCTGCCCGGCCGAACAGGCTCTGGAACGCAACCGGCATCCGCTCGGCCGGCCAACCTATCGCCTCGCGCAGCAACCGCGCCGTCTTCATGCACTGGCAGTGATAGGGGTCACCCAATTCCAGCGTGCGCTTGGGCATGCCATGAAAGCTGAGCAACACGATCTGCGGCTCGAACGGCAACATCGCCAGCTGCTGGCGCAGGGATGCGGCAAGCGCTGCAATGTGCGCCGGATGATCATGATACGGCGGCATCGTGCGAAGCGCCGGCATCCAGCGCATCTTCGCCAGCGTGTCGAACACTTCCACAGCCGCAGTCCCGGTCGTGGCGGCCGAGTATTGCGGATACAGCGGCGCCAACAGAATTCGGTCGCAACCGGCCGATTTCAGCGCCTCCAGCCGCGCCGGTATCGATGGATTGCCATAGCGCATGGCATGATCCACTATCACATGGCTGCCGAAGGCGTCGCACAGCCCCTCCGCCTGCGCCTGGGTAATCAGCTTCAGCGGGCTGCCGCCATCCCACACCTTGGCATAGTTGGCCGCGGTGGTTTTCGGCCGGGTGTTCAGGATGACCCCGCGCAGCAGCGGCTGCCAGAACAGCGGCGGGATTTCCACCACCCGCCGGTCCGACAGGAATTGCGCCAGATAGCGTTTTACGGCCGGAACCGTCGGCGCATCGGGCGATCCCAGATTCACGAGCAGAACGCCCACCTTGCCGGTGGCGACGACGGGATGATCCGGTGGCAACACGTCAGGCGGCGAAGAAGGTCGCCAGGGGCAGGGTTCGGGCGCGCCGGCCCGTCGCTGCAAAAAGGGCATTGGCGAGCGCCGGCGCCGCTGGTGGCGTACCGGGCTCGCCAACTCCGCCGAGTGCCTCTCCCGATGTGACGATCCGCGTGGCAAAACGCGGCGAATCGGCCATCCGCATAACCGGATAGCTGTCGAAATTCCGCTGCACCGCTTCGCCATTCTCGAAGGTGACCGCCTCTCCGAGCGCCGCCGACAGACCGTAGATTGCGCCGCCCTCCACCTGCGCCTTCACCGAATCCGGATTGATCGCGCGACCGCAGTCGATGGCGCTGGACACGCGCGCGATCCGCACAGCGCCGTCCACGACACCGGCCTCGATCACCATGGCAACGATCGAACCAAAGCTCTCGTGCACTGCGATGCCTCGACCAAACCCGGCCGGCGCAGCGTCGCCCCACTGCCCGAGCTCGGCCGCGGCCTTCAGCACGGCAACATGGCGTGGATGTGCTGTCAGCAGACCCAGCCGGAAGGCCAGCGGATCGGCGCCCGCTTCGGCCGCCAGCTCGTCCACGAAACTCTCCACCAGAAAGGCGGAGAAACTGTGCCCGACCGAGCGCCAGTAGCCGAGCGGCACCGGCTGCAGCACTGGCACATGCGTCGCCCGGAAGGCGCCCACGGCATAGGGAATTTCGTTCGCGCCCTCGATTGCGTTGCCGTTCGGGCTGTCTTTGGAAGGCGCAAAGCGCGGCATGTTGCGGTTCATGAAGCTGAATCCGGCGGACGGCACGGCTATCCGCGCATCCCAGGCGGCGATCCCCTGCTCCGCTGTGAGCGACGCGCGAAAACGCGCAGCCACCGGCGGGCGATACATGTCGTTCGCCATGTCCTGCTCGCGGGTCCAAACCAGCTGCACCGGCTTGCCGATCTGCCGCGCGACAAGCGCCGCCTGCACCATCGCGTCGGCCTCCGCCTTGCGCCCGAAGCCGCCGCCAAGCAGCGTTGGATAGATGGTCACCGCCTCATCCTCGACGGCAAGCGCTCGCGCCACCGCCCAGGTCGCCAGCGTCAACGATTGCGTCGGCCCCCACACTTCCACCTTTCCGTCGGCCACCCGCGCGGTCGCCACCATCGGCTCGATGCAGGCGTGCGCCAGATACGGCAGCGCATAG
>JBBRKH010000227.1:0-4012 GCA_038217965.1 Sphingomonadales bacterium
GATGGCACCGCCATTGTCGCCTACCGTCCGCAAGACGCGGCGCGCGGCTCCGAACTCTCCCGCGTCCGCGCAAGGGTGGTAATCGGCTGCGACGGAGCGCGCTCGGGCGTCGCCCGGGCAGCTCTTCCCGATGCCGAGCGGGTGCCCTTCGTTGCTGCCTATCACGAAGTCGTCGAATCCCCTCCCGAGGGCGTCAACGGCTTCGACGGCGGTCGCTGCGAGGTGTTCTACCAAGGCAAGCTGTCGCCCGATTTCTACGCCTGGGTGTTTCCGCATGGTAGCAAGACCAGTGTCGGCGTTGGCAGCGCCAAAAAGGGCTTTGCCCTGCGCGAAGCCGTTGCCGAGCTGCGCGCCCAGACCGGGCTCGATCGTTGCGCAACCGTGCGCGTCGAAGGTGCACCCATCCCGCTGAAGCCTTTGAAGAAGTGGGACAATGGTCGCGATGTGGTGGTCGCAGGCGATGCCGCGGGGGTGGTCGCTCCGGCGTCTGGCGAAGGCATCTACTATGCGATGACCGCCGGCCGTATGGCCGCCGATTCGGCGGATGCGTTCCTCAAGACCGGCGACGCCCGCGCGCTCGCCACGGCCCGCAAACGCTTCATGAAGGATCATGGCCGCGTCTTCATGATCCTGGGCATCATGCAATATTTCTGGTATTCCAGCGACAAACGGCGCGAGCGCTTCGTGAAGATCTGCCAGGACAAGGACGTCCAGCAGCTCACCTGGGACGCCTACATGAACAAGGAACTGGTGCGCGCCAAACCGCTGGCGCATGTGAAAATCTTCTTCAAGGATCTGGGGCACCTGTTGGGGATCGGCTCGGTCGCGCAGAAGGCCGAATGACCGCAGGCGGCTCCTGGCTTCTGCCGGCTGTCGTTGCCATCCTGTCCGCGATGCTCGTCGCCGGCATCGGGTCCACGCTCACCGATCTCGGCCCCTGGTACAAGAGCTTGAACCAGCCCGCCTGGAACCCGCCCGACGCGGTGTTTCCCATTGCCTGGACAACAATCTTCGCGCTTGCCGCAATCGCGGCTGTGGAAGCCTGGCGCAAGATCGAGCGCCGTTCGACTGCGGAATGGATGGTCGGGCTGTTCGCGCTTAACGGCGCGCTCAATATCCTCTGGAGCCTCATTTTCTTCCGCCTGCAGCGGCCGGATTGGGCGCTGGTCGCCGTCGGCGCACTCTGGCTCTCGATTCTCGTGCTGATCGTCTACTGCGGTCGCCATTCGTGGCTCGCCGGCCTGCTGCTGGTGCCCTATCTGGTGTGGGTCAGCATCGCCGCCGCGCTCAATGTGGCGGTGGTACAGCTTAACGCGCCCTTCCGCTGAATGGAGGCATTCTTCACCTCCGGTCGTGCCATCGATGTGGTGCTTGCCATCATGGTCGCCGAAATTCTGGTGCTATGGCATCGCAGACGCAGCGATCCACTCTCGATCCTGCTGGCGGTGCTTCCCGGAATGCTGCTTCTGCTGGCCCTGCGGCTGGTCATCACCAGCGCGCCATGGCCGCTGATAGCCGGTCTGCTGCTCGCGTCGTGGCCGGTCCATCTGGCAGACCTGCACCGGCGCCGCTGGTAAGGAAAAGCGCCGCCCCGGCGGGTGCCGGGGCGGCGCATGGCTTTCAGGTGCGGCCGATCAAACTGCGCCGTTTACCTTCAGATAGGCAATCAGGTCGGCGCGCTTCTGCGGATCGGGGATACCGGCAAACACCATCTTGGTGCCGGGAATCGCCGCGCGCGGATTCTTCAGATATGTGAACAATTCTGCCTCGGTCCACACGATGCCGCTGTTCTTGTTCGCGTCGGAATAGTTGAAGCCTGGCACCTGGCCGGCAGTCTTGCCGATCTTGCTGTAGAGCGACGGACCAACCTTGTTTTCGCCTTCCTTCAGCGAGTGACAGGCCATGCACTGCAAAAACACTGTCTTGCCGTTGGTGGCAACGCCGGTGAAGTCGGCGAAATTCTCCGAGGCCACCGCCGGAGTGGTGTTGCCGGCAGCGACCGGCGCATCGGCGGCCGGGGCAACATCCACCGGCGCTTCAGCCGTCACAGTCGTGGTCGTGTCAGCCGCCTTTTCGGCCGAGCCGGACTGGCCGCAGCCGGCCACCAGCGCGAGAGCTGCCACGCAGCCCAGAATTCGCGCATACGAACCTTCGGTCATCTTGTTCTCCTCCACGCACGAACTCCCGTGCCACACCGCCTTATAGCTGCAACGCACGCCGCCGCAATATGGCCATTTCGCCGGATCCGCAGGCATTTCGTCGCGTCCGCCAGGCCCGTGCCAGGCATGCGCAAAATGCCCCCAATCGGGCAATTTCACTGCGATTGCCTGCTAAAACGGGCCAACCGGGATCAGGGGACGTGCGATGAACAAGGCAGAGGAAATCCGACTGGTGGCCATGCTTGCCACCTTCACCCTCGTGCTCGTGCTGCTTGCCGCGCCCCTGCTGCTGTAGCAGACACAGCCGGGTTGCACTGCAGCCCCGGTTGCCGATAGCGTGGCGCACATGACTGCCGCCGACGCCCGACCAATCGAATGCTGGATCGATCGCGGCGGCACTATCACCGACATCATCTGCCTGCGGCCGGACGGCAGCATCGCCACCGCCAAGCTGCTGAGTCACGATCCCGGCCGCCCTGAGGATGCCGCAGTCGCCGGCATCCGCCTGCTGCAACGCGGCGCCGAACAGCCGCTCATCGTGAAGATGGGCACCACAGTCGCCACCAACGCGCTGCTGGAGCGGCGCGGCGCGCGCGTTCTGCTCGCCATCACCCGGGGGCACGCGGACGCGCTCACCATCGGCTATCAGGCCCGCCCCGATATTTTCGCCCGCCACATCCGCCTGCCATCACAGCTCGCCGAGCAAGTCATCGAAATCGACGAGCGCATGACAGCAGACGGAGACATCCTGCGCCCGCTCGATCCGGCCGCCGCCCGCACAGCGCTTGCGGTCGCCCACGCGTCCGGCATCCGCGCCGTCGCCATCTGCCTGCTGCACGGCTATCGCTTCCCGGCGCACGAACAGGCCGTCGCCGACCTCGCCCGCGACATCGGCTTCACGCAGATTTCCGTCAGCCACGAGGTGTCACCGCTCGTCAGGCTCATCGGGCGCGGCGACACCACGGTTGCCGATGCCTATCTCTCGCCGATCCTGCAAACCTATGTCGACGCTGTGGAATGCGACCTCGCAGCCGGAACCCAGCTCATGCTCATGCAGTCCAGCGGCGGGCTCGCAGCCGCCCGCCATGTTCGAGGGAAGGACGCCATCCTGTCCGGCCCGGCCGGCGGCATCGTCGGCATGGCGCGCACCGCCGCACAGGCCGGCTTCGACACGCTCATCGGCTTCGACATGGGCGGCACCTCCACCGATGTGTCCCGCATCGCCGGGCGGTTCGAGCGCAGCTTCGAAACCACCGTGGCGGGGGTGCGCGTGCGCGCGCCGATGCTCGATATTCACACCGTGGCAGCCGGCGGCGGCTCCATCTGCCGCTTCGAATCCGGCCGGCTGCAGGTTGGTCCCGCATCGGCCGGCGCCGTTCCCGGCCCCGCATGCTACCGACTCGGCGGACCGGCCACCGTCACCGATTGCAATGTCGTGCTGGGCAAGATCCAGCCGGCCCATTTCCCCGCCCTGTTCGGCGCGCGGGCCGATTTGCCGATCGATCCCGCAGCCTCGCTCGCCGCCCTGCAGGCGTTGGCAAACGAAGCCGGCAGCCCATCCGTCGAAGCGCTCGCAGAAGGCCTGATCGAAATCGCCGTGGCCAACATGGCACTCGCGATCAAGCAGATTTCCGTCGCGCGAGGCCATGATCTGGCAACCCACACCCTCGTTGCGTTCGGTGGTGCGGGCGGCCAGCATGCCTGTCTCGTTGCCGACGCGCTGGGCATTCCGGATATCCTCATCCACCCGCTGGCGGGCCTGCTGTCGGCGCTGGGAATGGGGCTCGCCGATCTCGCCGCCAGCCGCGAACGCACGGTCGCCCTGCCCTTCGACGACGCCCTGCAGGCAGCCT
>JBBRKH010000228.1:0-4004 GCA_038217965.1 Sphingomonadales bacterium
TGCCGCCGCCATTTTCGGCAGCAGCGCCGCCTTCTGCTCCTCGCTGCCGCCCTTGGCGATGATGGTGGCCGACAGCACCGCCGACGACAGGAACGGCGACAGCGACAGATTGCGCCCGATCGCCTCCTGAATCAGCCCGGCGGCCACCATCCCCAGCCCAGCCCCGCCATATTGCTCCGGGATGGCGACACCGGCGAAGCCCATTGCCGCCATCTTCGTCCAAAGCGCGCGATCGAAGCCATCCGCCTGTTTCTCGTCCCGCAATTTGCGCAGCTGCGAAACCGGCGCCTCGGCGGCGAAAAAACCGTCCGCCGAATCCTTCACCATTCGCTGTTCGTCGGTCAAAACCAGTGGCATATTCGGTCCTTCAGGCGCCTGGCAGCTGCAGCACGCGCTTGGCAATGATGTTCAGCTGCACCTCCGATGTGCCGCCCTCGATCGAGTTGGCGCGACTTCTCAGCCAGCCCTTCGCCATGTCTCCCTCATGTTTCGTCTCGCCCTCCCACAACAGGCTGTCGGAGCCGTTGATCGCCATGATCAGCTCCTGGCGCTGCTTGTTCACTTCGGTGCCATAATATTTCAACATCGAACTGAGCGCGCCAACGCCCTGGCCCGCCTTCGCCTCGTCCTTCACCCGCTCCATCGTGAGGCCAAACGCCAGCGCATCGATTTCGTGCCGCACGATATCGGCCCGCAGCAGCCCCGGAATGGCGTCCCCCAGCGCGGTCTTCGCCAGCTGGTGCAGGGCATCGCGCCCGGTGGCGGCGAAGTCCATGCCGCCGATCATCTCGCGCTCATGCGTCAGCAGATATTTGGCAATGTCCCACCCTTTGCCGGCTTCGCCCATCAGATTGTGCGCAGGCACCCGCACATCGTCGAAAAACGTCTGGCAGAAGGGCGAATAGCCGGAAATCAGCTTGATCGGGCTGGTGGATACGCCCTCGCTCGCCATGTCGAACAGCAGGAAGCTGATCCCCAGATGCTTGGGCGCCGCCGGATCGGTGCGCACCAGGCAAAAGATCCAGTCGGCGCGGTCGGCATAGCTCGTCCACACCTTCTGGCCGTTCACCACATAGTGATCACCCTCCAGAATGGCGGACGTCCGCAACGCTGCCAGATCGCTGCCCGCGCCCGGCTCCGAATAGCCCTGGCACCAGCGGATTTCCCCGCGCGCAATCTTCGGCAGATGCTCCTGCTTTTGCGCTTCGCTGCCATATTTCAGGAGCGCCGGCCCCAGCATCCAGATGCCGAACGACGACAGGGGCGAGCGCGCTCCGATCCGGTGCATTTCCTGCGCCAGTGTCTTCGCGTCTTCGCGGCTCAACCCGCCGCCGCCATAGGCTTTCGGCCATTCCGGCACCGTCCAGCCCTGCGCCGCCATCCGCTCCAGCCAGAGCTTCTGCGCATCGGACTTGAAACGCCATTTCCGCCCACCCCAGCAGACGGCGCCATCCGACTCGACGGGTTTGCGCATCTCCGGCGGGCAATTCGCCTGCAGCCAGTCACGCGTCTCGGCGCGGAAATCCGTGTCGGCCATTCTATCCTCCCGATCCCCTGTGCGTGCACTTGCGGGCATGACGAAGCCCTCTCGCGCTTTCGCATTTCTCTCGTGTATGGAGTGCTTCATGTCGTTTTTCCAGACACCTGTCGAATGGGCAAGCCTTGGGTTTGATCCGATTGCGCTGCAGATCGGTCCGCTGGCGCTGCGCTGGTACAGCCTGGCCTATATAGCGGGCATAGTGGCGGCCTGGGCGCTGCTGCTGCGGATGGTGCAGCGCAGGGGTGCACCGATGACCAAGGCGCATGTCGACGACCTGATCAGCTGGGCGACGCTCGGGGTGATTGTCGGGGGACGGCTCGGCTATGTGATCTTCTACGATCCGGCAAAATTCCTCGCCGACCCGCTCGCCATCCTGAAGCTGTGGGAAGGCGGCATGGCGTTTCACGGCGGCCTCGCAGGGGTCATCGTCGCCCTCCTGCTGTTCGCCCGCGCCAATGGCCTCAGCAGCATCCGAATCCTCGATTATGTGGCGGTGGTCACTCCGGTCGGCCTCGGCCTCGGCCGCATGGCCAATTTCGTCAACGGCGAGCTGTGGGGGCGGCCGACAGACAGCACCTGGGGCATCATCTTCGCCGATGCCGGCCTTGCGCCGCGCCACCCGAGCACGCTCTATCAGGCCTTCCTTGAAGGGCTGGTGCTGTTCACCGTGCTCAACTTGCTGTTCTGGCTCACCAATGCGCGGATGAAGCCCGGACTGCTCGGCGGACTGTTCATTGCGCTCTACGGCGTGTTCCGCTTCATCGTCGAATTTTTCCGCGAGCCGGACGCGCAGCTCGGCATTCTGAGCTTCGGCCTCACCATGGGGCAGATGCTGTCGCTGCCGATGGTGGCGGCCGGGCTGGTGCTGATGGCAACCGCCGGGCGGCGCGAAGCGGGTATCCGGCTGCCCAAGGCGGCATGAGCGCAATTCCGCTCGCCCGCGCCATGGCGCTGGCGGCTGACAGCTATTACGCGTCGCGCGACCCGTTTGGCCCCTCGGGCGATTTCGTGACGGCGCCGGAAATCTCGCAGATGTTCGGCGAGCTGATCGGCGCGTGGGTGGCAGACATCTGGCAGCGCGCCGGATCGCCCGAGCGCGTTGTTCTGGTTGAGCTGGGGCCGGGGCGCGGCACGCTGATGGCCGACATGCTGCGGACGTTTGCCAAGGTGGCTCCGCGATTGCAGCCGGATGTGCATTTGGTCGAACGCTCCCCCCGCCTGCGCGCCGAGCAGGCGCAGACGCTGAGCGCGAGCTGGCACGACACGCTGGAAACCGTGCCCGGCGACGCGCCGATACTCTGCGTTGCCAACGAATTCTTCGACGCCCTGCCACTGACGCAATTCGAGCGAACTGACACCGGCTGGGCGCTGCGGGCTGTCAACTCCGGTGCCTGGGACCTTTCGATGGAAGCCAATGCGGCCATCATCCCTGACGCCTTGCGCGATGCCGTCCCCGGCGCGGTCTACGAGCGCAACTTTGCCGGCGAATCGGTTGTCGCCGGCCTGTCCCGCAGGCTCGCCACGCAAGGCGGAGCAGCGCTCGTCATCGACTATGGCTACAGCGGCCCGGCGCTGGGCGACACGCTGCAAGCCATTCACAACGGCGCGTTTTCCGACCCTCTTGCGTTTCTGGGCCAGGCCGATCTGTCGGCACATGTCGATTTTGCAGCCCTTGCGGGTGCTTCTGCAAGGGCCGGCGCCATTGCCCATGGGCCGGTCGATCAGGGCCAGCTGCTGATGGCCCTTGGCATCGGCGCGCGTGCGGATGCGCTGAAGGCTCTGGCCTCCGTCGAGCGCCGCGCGGAAATTGCGGTGGCCGTCGCCCGCCTTACCAGTGTCGGCGCCATGGGCCGATTGTTCAAGGCGCTCGCTCTCGTCGCACCCGACTGGCCGCATCCGGCGGGATTTCCTATGGTAACCCGATGACCGATACCGCCCCCCGACTCGCCGCGCTGCAGGCGCAACTCGCCACCCGGAATCTGCATGGCTTCTTCGTGCCGCTGACGGATGAGCATATGAGCGAGTATGTCGGCGGCTATGCGCGGCGGCTGGAATGGCTGACCGGATTCAGAGGCTCGGCCGGTTGCGCGGCACTGGCTGGCAATCGGGCGGCGGTGTTCGTCGATGGTCGCTATACATTGCAGGTGCGCAGCGAGGTGGACGATGCGCAGTTCGAAATTTGCCAGGTGCCCGCCGAGCCGTTGATCGGCTGGCTGGCCGACGCCGCGTCGGCCGGTGCGCGCATCGGCTCTGATCCGTCGGCCGGTGCGCGCATCGGCTATGATCCCTGGCTTGCAACCCGCCCGTGGGTGCAGGCCACGAACGCCGCGCTTGCTGCCAGCGGCGCAGAGCTTGTTGCAGTCGTCAGCAACCCCATCGACGCCGTCTGGCCCGATCGGCCGCCGCCATCGGTTGCTCCGGCTATCGTTCATCAAAGCGAATTCGCCGGGCAGACCAGCGCCGA
>JBBRKH010000229.1:0-3984 GCA_038217965.1 Sphingomonadales bacterium
TTTGCCCTGTGTTGTAGGCGTGCGCTATGAACCGGACTGCATACTTTTCAATAGGATGGGGGACTTGAAGGCGGCGGTTTTGATGCGGGCGACGGCGGCGGCGAGGTCGGTTGCGAGATCGGCGTTGATGACGTTCATCGACAGGCCGGGGCAATCGATGGTGAGGAGGAGGATGCCGTCGGCGTCGAGGGTCTGGGTGATGGCGGTCATGCTGGTGTCCCTATGCTTGCTCCCCTACCACTTCAGGGGAGGCGCTATTTTGTCTGTCAGATGCGTTCGATTACCGTGGCCGTGCCCATGCCGGCGCCGACACACAGCGTGACGAGGGCGGTTTGCTTGCCGGTGCGCTCCAGTTCATCGAGCACGGTGCCGAGGATCATTGCGCCGGTGGCGCCGAGCGGGTGGCCCATCGCAATCGATCCGCCGCACACGTTCATCTTCTCGTGCGGGATATCGAGCGCCTGCATCATGCGCAGCACAACGGCGGCAAAGGCCTCGTTCAGCTCGAACAGGTCGATATCGGCAACCGTCATGCCGAGGCGACCCAACAGCTTGCTGGTAACGTCTGCCGGGCCGGTCAGCATGATCGCCGGCTCGGAGCCGATGCTGGCCATGCCTCTGATGCGGGCGCGCGGCCTGATGCCATATTTTTCGCCCATGTCGCGGTTGCCGATCAGCACGCCGGCGGAGCCGTCGACGATGCCGGACGAATTGCCGGCGTGATGGACGTGGTTGATCCGCTCGATTTCCGGGTAGCGCATGAGGGCGATGGCATCGAAGCCCGGCATCTGCTCGCCGATACCGGCGAAGGATGGTGACAGGCTGGCGAGCGACTGCATGTCGGTCTGCGGCCGCATAAACTCGTCATGCGCCAGCACGACTTCGCCGATCACATCCTTCACCCCGATAACCGAATTGGCAAAACGGCCCTCCTTCCAGGCGGTTGCGGCGCGTTTCTGCGATTCCACGGAATAGGCGTCCACATCGTCGCGGCTGAAACCGAACTTGGTGGCGATGAGGTCGGCGCTGACGCCCTGCGGTACGAAATAGGTTTTGAAGGCGACGGCCGGGTCCATCGGCCAGGCGCCGCCGTCTGATCCCATCGGGATGCGCGACATGGATTCGACGCCGCCGCCGATGGCGAAATTTGCTTCGCCGGAAATGACTTTGGCAGCGGCGATGTTTACGGCTTCCAGGCCGGAGGCGCAGAAGCGGTTCACCTGCACGCCAGCGGTTGTTTCGGCATAGTCGGCGTTGAGAACGGCGGTGCGGGCGATATCGGCGCCCTGCTCGGCCACCGGCGAGACGCAGCCGAGGACGACGTCATCGACGTCGGTCGTGTTGATGCCGGTGCGGTCGCGCAGCGCCTGCAGCACTTGCGTTGCCAGCTGCACGGGGGTGATTTCGTGCAGCTTGCCGTCTTTCTTGCCTTTGCCGCGCGGCGTGCGGACGGCGTCGTAGATGAGGGCTTCGGCCATGCTTGTCTCTCCCAAGGAATTGCGGTGTCGATACGCCTGCCCACGCTGGGGGCAAGCTCATTCTTGTTCCAGTCAGAAGGAATCCACCGGCATCGCCATCAGGGTGTCGGCACCGGCCTCGATCTTCTTCGCCAGCGCCGGGGCATCGGGCAGCACGCGCTCGAAGAAATGGCGCGCGGTGATGCGCTTGGCCTCATAGAATGCCTGGTCGGTTGCGCCGTCTGCGATGGCCTCGGCGGAGGCCTTCTCCATCACCAGCCACAGCCAGCCGAATGCAACCAGCGCCATCAGCTCCAGATAGGCGGTGGAGCCGGCGCCGGCGTGGTTCGGGTTCGCCATGCCATGCTGCATCATCCACATCGTGGCGGATTCCAGATTGCCCTTTGCGGCCGCCAGCGCTTCGGCATGCGCCTTCGTTGCAGCGTCCGCGCGAGCGTCGACAATGGCATCATCCACCAGCTGGAAGAAGGCGCGCAGACCGCGGCCGCCATTTGCGGCCAGCTTGCGGCCGACCAGATCGAGCGCCTGGATGCCATTGGCGCCTTCGTAGATCATCGCAATTCGGGCATCCCGCACGAACTGCTCCATGCCCCATTCGGTGATATAGCCATGCCCGCCGAACACCTGTTGCGCGTTGGTGGCGTGGCGGTATCCCTCGTCGGTGAGGTAGGCCTTGATTACGGGGGTGAGCAGCGAGAGCACATCGTCTGCCGCCTCGCGGCCTTCCGGCGTTTCCGCCTTGTGCGCCAGATCGGCCTGCAGCGCTGCCCACAGGCAGAGCGCACGCGCGCCCTCGTTGAAGGCGCGGGCATCCAGCAGCATCCGGCGGACATCGGGGTGGACGAGGATGGAATCGGCTTTGGCGCCCGGGTTCTGCGGCCCGGTCAGCGCCCTGCCCTGCAGGCGATCCTTCGCATAGTTGACCGCATTCTGATAGGCGATTTCCGATTGCGCCAGGCCCTGCATGCCGACACCGAGGCGGGCGACATTCATCATGACGAACATCGCTTTCAGCCCCTTGTTCTCGTCGCCGACCAGAAATCCGGTGGCGCCGTCATAGTTCATCACGCAGGTGGAATTGGCGTGGATGCCCATCTTGTGCTCGATGGAGCCGCAGGAAACCGCATTGCGCGCGCCGAGGCTGCCGTCTTCGTTCAACAGGAACTTCGGCACAATGAACAGCGAGATGCCCTTTACGCTGTCGGGCGCGCCGGGCGTTTTCGCCAGCACCAGATGGATGATGTTCTCGGCGAGATCATGCTCGCCCGATGATATGAAGATTTTCGTGCCGCTCACCGCGTAGCTGCCGTCGGCCTGCGGCTCGGCCCTGGTACTGATGAGGCCGAGATCGGTGCCGCATTGCGGCTCGGTGAGGTTCATGGTTCCGGTCCATTGGCCGGAGATCATGTTGGGCAGATAGGTCTGCTTCTGAGCATCCGATCCGGCGACATAAATCGCCGAAATCGCGCCCTGGGTGAGGCCGGGATACATTGAAAACGCCATGTTGGCGCTGGTCTGATACTCTTCGAAGGCCGAGCCGAGCACATGCGGCAGGCCTTGCCCACCCAGATCCTTCGGCGACATCAGCGTGCCCCAGCCACCATCGGTGAAGGCTTTGTAGGCCGCCTTGAAACCGGCTGGCGTGGTCACAGTGCCGTCTGGATGGCGGGTGCAACCCTCTCGGTCGCCGCTCTGGTTCAGCGGGTGCAGCACGCCCTCCACGAATTTCGCGCCCTCTTCCAAAATCGCCTGCACCATGTCGGGCGTGGCGTCGGCAAAACCGGGAAGGTTCTGATAGCGGTCCAGCCCGACAACATGCTTCAGCACGAACTGGGTATCTTTGACGGGGGCGCGGTAGGTGGCGGGCATGGATTGTCTCCGGTTGCGGGATAGGGTCAGAGTTTGGCGGTGATGGAGGCGCAGAACTGGTCCAGCTCGGCGATGGTCAAGTCGATGGCATCACGCTGCTGCTTCAGGGCAGCGATGCGGGCCCGGCATTTTTCCAGCGTCGCCTGCAATTGCCCGCGGCGGCCGGGGCCGGGCTCGTAGAGATCAAGCAGCTCGCGGATCTCGGCGAGCGAAAATCCGACTTCGCGGCCGCGCAGGATCCAGGCCAGACGCGTGCGATCGGCGCGCGAATACAGTCGCACCGTGCCGCGCCGCTTCGGCGCGATCAGCCCTTCGCATTCATAGAACCGGATGGTGCGCGGGGTGACGTCAAAATGCCGCGCAAGCTCGGTGATGCTGAACGACTCGGATTGCGTGACACCCTCCATGAAAGGCTCTTTAGTTTACCTTTACGTTTGCGTCAATCACGATCATGTTCGATATGATCCATACCAATTGATCATCTGTTATGATATTGCCATCTATCATGGGAGGAAAAGTCATGAAATCTATTTTCGGTGTGGTGGCGCTTGCCGCAGCATTGGCGGCAGAACCTGCCGCAAGCGCGCTTACGGTCACCTTTGTTTCCGGAAACCTCTCGAGCAGAGTGGTGGATGTC
>JBBRKH010000230.1:0-3977 GCA_038217965.1 Sphingomonadales bacterium
AAGACCGGAATCCGGCAGTTTCTCGACAAGCAAAGCCCGCCGCTGCCTGTGCGCCGCGACGGCCTGCACATCGATGGCGACAAGGCGGCGCGGGCGGCAGCGCTGGAAGCGGCGGGCCTGTTGCTGCCGGTGGGCGCAGCCTTCTTCCCCGGAATCACCGCCATTCCGAGCCACCAATATGCCTTCGGCGTGCCGCGCGACCCGGAAACCGGGCTGCCCCGTTTCGGCCCGCCGACAACATCCGAACGCGAGCTGATCGTCCCCGTCGACACGCCGGCCGGCAACGACGCCCTGGTTTACATGCTGACGTCGGAAGTCAATTTCAACGACATCTGGGCGCTGACCGGAATCCCTGTCTCCCCCTTCGACAACCATGAACGCGACCAGCAGGTGACCGGCTCCGGCGGCGTGGGCCTCGTTGCGGCGCTCGGCGCCGAAGCCAAGGCCGAAGGCCGATTGAAGGTCGGCGATCTGGTTGCCGTCTACTCCGGCACCACCGATCTTCTGTCTCCCATGGCCGGCCTCGACCCTATGTTCGCCGATTTCGCGATTCAAGGGTATGAAACCGAGACCGGCAGCCATGCACAATTTCTCGTCGTTCAGGCGCCGCAATTGCACAGCGTGCCGGGCGATCTCACGCTGGAGCAGGCCGGCAGCTACATCCTGAACCTCGGCACGGTCGTCCGTGCGCTGTTCACCACGCTGGAAATCGAGCCGGGCAGGACGATTTTCGTTGAAGGCTCCGCCACCGGCACCGGCCTCGATGCGTTGAAAACCTCGATCAAGAGCGGGCTTGCCGCAACCGGCCTCGTCTCCAGCGCGGCACGGGCGCAATTCGTGGGCCAACAGGGTGCAGCCGGTGCGCTGGATCGCACCGATCCGCGCTGGGCCAGAGCCTTCCGCGCGGTGCCGGAAAATCCCTCCGAATGGGCAGCATGGGAGGCCGAGGGCGAGGCGCTGCTCGCTGAATATCGTGCGCTGAACAATGGCAAGCTGGCCGACTATGCGGTCAGCCATGCCGGCGAAACCGCCTTCCCGCGCACTTTCCAGCTGCTGGAAAAGGATGGCATTCTCGCCTTCTACGGCGCCTCGTCCGGCTATCATTTCAGCTTCATGGGCAAGCCCGGCAGCGCCACTGCCGAGGCCATGCTGCGCCGCGCCAGGGCGCGGGCGGGGGAAGCCGTTCTGCTCTATTACAGCCCGCGCTCCACCGATCTGCTGGACGCAGTGGGCCTCGAACTCATCGAGGCCGCCCGCGCGGTCGGCGCCCGCACCGTCGTCGTAACCACCACCGACGGCCAGCGCGAATTCATCCAGAGCCTGGGGCTGCAGGACGCGGTTGCCGGCATCGTCAGCCTGGAGGATATCGGCCGCCGCGAGGGTGTGCTGTTCCAGTGGCCGGACACCATGCCACGCCTTCCCGCCGCGCGTGAAGACATCGAAGCCTTCCGCTTGGCAGTGCGCGACTATCAGGATCGCACGCTGAAGCCGTTCGGCACCGCGGTCGGCAAGCTGCTGCGCTCGCCCGACAATCCGCGCGGCAATCCGGATCTGGTGATCGAACGCGCCGCGCAAGACACCCTCGGGGTTTCCACCGCGCTGGTGAAACCCTTCACAGGTCGGGTGCTCTACGCCGAAGACATGACGGGCAGGCGCTACAGTTTCTACGCGCCACAGGTGTGGACGCGGCAGCGCCGGATCCTGATGCCGACGGCAGAAATTCGCGGCACGCATCTGTGCAACGCCTATGAAGTCAGCCGCATGAACGACATGATTGCCGGCGGTCTGCTGGATGTGACCGAGCCGACGCTTGTCGCCTGGGAGGGCCTGCCCGAAGCGCACCAGGCGATGTGGGAAATCCGCCATGTGGGTGCAACCTATGTGGTCAATCATGCGCTGCCCGCTGCTGGC
This sequence comes from Sphingomonadales bacterium, assembly GCA_038217965.1. Taxonomy (GTDB): domain Bacteria; phylum Pseudomonadota; class Alphaproteobacteria; order Sphingomonadales; family Sphingomonadaceae; genus Sandaracinobacteroides. The sequence continues at coordinate 1,912 of JBBRKH010000230.1, forward strand.
CTGCGCGGCAAGGATGCGCTGCTGGAAGCTTGGGCGGCGAAGATCGGCTGAACGAATGCTAAAGGAATGATGCGATGAATGTGATCACCACAATTGCTCCGAAGGCCATGCCCGCTGCAACCGGCACCGGCCGCCTCTCCGGCAAGGTTGCGCTGGTGACGGGCGCTGCTGGCAATCTTGGTGGCGAAATCGCCCGCCATTATCTGCGCGAGGGCGCGACCGTTGTGTTTACCGGCCGCAGCCAAGGCCGTATCGCCGACGCGATGGCGGCAGCGCTTGCCGATGCGGCCGTGGACGCATCGCGCGCTTCCACAGTGGTGATGGACGGTGCCGATCCCGCCTCCGTCCGTGCCGGCGTTGCGCATTTGCTGGCCGCGCATGGCCGGCTCGACATTCTGGTGAACAACGCCGGCTCGGCGGGGCCGAAGCAGCCGCTGGAGCGCCTGCCGCTCAACAAGGGCGATCTGAAAGCGCTGCAGGACGAAGGCTCGACCGACAGCGAAACCGTCGCCGATGCGGCGCGCAACATCCTGGGCGTCGCATGGAACATGGTGCGGGCATGCGCGCCGTTGATGCAACCCGGCGGTGCCATCATCAATGTGTCCACCATCTTTTCGCGCACCGAATATTATGCCCGCACCGCCTATGTGGTGCCGAAGGCCGCGATGAACGCCCTCTCGCGCGAACTGGCGCTGGAGCTTGGCGGGCGGGGCATCCGCGTCAACCTGCTGTTCCCCGGACCGATTGAAAGCCAGCGCATCCGCAGCGTGTTTGCCGCGATGGACGGCCTGCGCGGCGACGCCTCCGGCACCACCGCCGATCATTTTCAGGGCATCATGAGCCTGAAGCGGAGCATGGGGGGCGCAGCGCCGGAAAAATGCCTGCCCACGCCCGCCGATATCGCCAACGCCTGCGTGTTCCTCGGCTCCGACGAATCCGCCGCCTTCAACGGCCATGATTTCGAAGTGACGCACGGCATGGCGGTGCCCACCGAATCGCGCACCACCTTCCAGTCCCGCCCGTCGCGCCGCTCGATCGACGGCGGCGGCCAGGCGATACTGGTGGCAGCCGGCGATCAGGTGGAAGAAGCCGTCGCCATCGCCCGCGTGCATGCGGAAGCGGGCGCCGAGGTGCTGCTCGGCTTCACCGCAGCCTCCGGCGTGAAGGCGGCGAAGGCGCTGCTCGTCGATCTGGTCGCCGGGCAGCGGGTGGAGGTCGTGCGCTTCGATCGCGCAGACCACGGCATGATGGACGACGCGCTGGATCGGTGGACGGCAGCCGGCCAGCCGATTTCCGGCGCGGTCATCCTGCCCTATTATGGCGCCGGCCACTTCGCCGGGTCGCTGGTGGAAGCGAGCGATACGGCCGTCGACAGCTTCGTCGATTCCGAGCTTGGCGGCGCCATCGCGCTCGCCCGCACGCTCAGCCGCTACTGGCGTCGCCAAGACGCGCTGGGCCAGGATCCGCGCTTCGTGTTCCTCAGCAACGCAAGCGACGGCGCCGGTGACATCTGGGCGAATTTCCTGCGCGCCGGGGTGGAGCAGCTGGTGCGGGTGTGGCGCGACGAATCCGCGGTCGATGTGGCGCACGGCCGCCGCCGGAATCTGGAATGGGGCCACCAGATCATCCGCTACGAAAACAGCGAGCCGGAAAACCTGCCCTTCACCGCCGGCCAGCTGGTGCGCATCCTGCTGAAAGAGCGCAAGATCCGGCAGGTGAACCTGTATCTGCCGGAATCCATCGCCGAAGCCACCGGCGCCCGCCGCGCCATGATCGGCTTTTCCGAAAACATCACCGGGCTGCATCTGGGCAAGGTTGCGCTCATGTGCTGCGGCTCGGCCGGCATCGGCGGGCAGTTGGGGCGCCTGCTGGCGCTGGCCGGCGCCAAGGTCATGCTTGTCGCGCGCCGCGAATCCGAGCTTGCCGCGATGCGGGCGCGCATCGTCGGCGAGCTGGAGGATGTCGGCTTTGCCGGGGTCGAGCGCCGCGTGCAGATCATGGCCGATATCGACGTCGCCGATTTCGCCTCGCTGAACCGCGCGGTCGATGAAACCATCCGCCAGTTC
>JBBRKH010000231.1:0-3963 GCA_038217965.1 Sphingomonadales bacterium
GCAGGGCGCATTTCCGATGGTGATCCACTGCTTTACGTCAAGCCGCAATCTGGCGCAGAAATGCCTCGATCTGGGCGCGTATATCTCACTTTCCGGGATCGTGACCTTCAAGAATGCCAAAGACTTGCAGGAGGTGGCGAAGTTTGTGCCGGAAGCGCGACTGCTGGTGGAGACGGATGCGCCGTTTCTGGCGCCGGTGCCGGTGCGCGGCAAGGTCTGCGAGCCGGCTTTCGTGGCGCACACTGCGGCGTTCGTGGCGGGCTTGCGCGGTGTCCCGGCTGAAGCACTCGGCGCAACGACGGCTGCGAACACGCTCCGACTGTTCAAAGGGATGCGCCTCTGATGCGGCTCACCATGCTGGGCTCGGGCAGTTCTTCGGGCGTTCCGAGGGTTTCCGAGCGGGCAGGGGGCGATTGGGGGCAATGCGATCCGGGCAACCCGCGCAACCGTCGGCGGCGGGTTTCGGTGCTGGTGGAAGCGCCGGGCGTGCGGCTGCTGGTGGACACCGGGCCGGACCTGCGCGCGCAACTGCTGGACGCCGGCGTGGGGTGGCTGACGGCGGTGCTGTATACGCATGACCATGCTGACCATTGCCACGGGATCGACGATCTGCGGGCGCTGTTTCATGGCTCCGGCCGGCCGGTGGACTGCTACATGGACAAGCCGACGCGGGCCAGCCTGCGCAGCCGCTTTTCCTACGCGTTTGCAGGGCGAGCCGGTTATCCAGCTACCGCGACCGCGCTGCTGCTCGGCGACGACATGCAGTTCGGGCCGATCCGGGTGCGGCCGTTCCTGCAGGCGCATGGGCCGGTGCATTCGATAGGCTTCCGCTTCGATTGCGGTGACGCAGCACTTGCCTATTCGACCGATCTGAGTGGCATTCCGGATGCCAGCTGGCCTCTGCTGCAGGGCCTGGACCTGTGGGTGGTGGACTCGCTGCGGCGAACGCCGCACCCGACGCACAGCCATCTGGCGCAGACGCTGCAATGGATTGATAGGGCGGCACCGCAGGCCGCCTGGTTGACGCACATGGATCAATCGATGGATCATGATGCGCTGCTGGCGGAGCTGCCGGCGGGCGTGACGCCCGGATACGACGGGCGAGCCTGGGAGGCGATCGTATGAACGGTTTCGCAATTGTTTCGGTGGCGCTGACGCTGGCGGTGGTGCTGATTTTGAATTGGGGCTATTTTCAGCAGCTCGGCGCGCCCAAGGTGCTTCGCCTGTTGCTGATATGGGGCGTGATATTGACGGCGGGGGTGCTGGGGCTGAAGCTGCTGGGCTTCTGATGCGAAGGGCCGACGGAACGGCGATAAAAAAAGCGGCAATGAAACCAGGCGGCAGGTGGCCGGCACCGGCGCTTCCAGGAGGGCAGGTAGCGGGGCGGGCACTGGGCGGGACACAGCGGCATTGCGGTGGCTGATCTCGTTGAACTGGCATCCACCGACGAAGCCGACATCGCGGGGCCGATCGTGGACGATGGCTGGCCCTGGCTGCTGGGATCGCACGCCAGAATACGCGCCAAGGTGGAGAAGGAGGCGGCGGAAACCGTTTGCAGCGATCGCGGCCAAGGAGGGCGGGATTGATCTGGAAGGGCTCGCGGTTGCCGGACCCGCGTTGCGATCGGCATGCGCGGGCCGGTGATCCAGGGGTTTGCGGTGCTGCTGGAGTGCGAGATCAGGGGCCGGCGTGGCGGCAGACTGGGCATGGCCGGGCCGTCCACCGATCTGGACGGGCCGTGCGCTGTCTACCGCTGGCGAGGCTGGCTTACGGATCTGCCGCGCGATGCGACGCGTGTGCGACAGTCCGGCGTCGGAGCGGCTGGATGCCGCCACCCGCAGCCTGACTTGCGATGTGTTCGATTTAACATAATATTGATTATCGGATTTAACGCTTTGTAAGTGCAGGTTCGAAAAGAGACATCTCCGCAATTTCCGAACTCGAGCTTGGTTGAGATCACAAATGGGGTGAAGGGCGACACGCCCTGCCCTCCGGTGGCTCTTCTTGTTCCTCGGTCGCAACAGGGGCGGGCCGAGCGGAGCAGGAGCGGTGCGTGGAAGCAAAAACCGCCCGCCGCGCGGGTGCGCGGCGAGCGGTTTGTCCTCCCGCTGGCATCTGCGTCAGAAGCGGGTCCGCAATGTTCAGATGCCGCTTGGTGAGCGTTGGCTCCCTCGTCAGTAGGGCTGGCCCGCGACCGCGAAGACGGCCCGGCAGCCCTGGCTGACGTAGATCGCGCGAGTGTCGAAGCTCCAGTTGCGGCCGAGCACGCAGTCGCCACCCAGTCGCTGGGAGATGACAGCGCGGCCCCGCGTGTCGGCGGCGCAGGTCGCGGTCTGGTAATTCTGTGATTCGCAGGTGACAAAGCCGTTGCGCGGTGGCGGAGGCGGCAGTGCGGGTTGTGGCGCAAAGCCGGGTTCGCTCGCTCCGCTGCCGATGCCCGGACCGCTGACGAACGCGGCCTGACAACCGCCGCGAACGTAGATGTTGCCATTGTCAAAGGACCAGGTGGCGCCCTGGCGGCAATCGCCCGCGATCACATGATCGAGGCGGACATTTCCCCCCGTGTTGACCGGGCATGTTTTGGGTTGCCAGTTCAGCGACTGGCAGTTGGTGCGGAAGATGCCGCGCTGGTAGTCAGGCGTTGCGCCGCCCCAGCCTGGAGGAGGGCCGCCCGCGCCCCCCACGGTGAACACACCGCGGCAGCCGCTTCGCACATAGACGGCGTGCGCATCGAAGTTCCAGCTTTCGCCCAGCCCGCAATTGCCGCCGAGGCGGGTGACGAGCTTCACCTGGCCGCGGGTATCGGCGGGGCAGGTCTTCGGCTGGTAGTTGAGCGATTCGCAGACGACCGTGGTTTGCTGGCCGGCAGCGGGATCATTCCCCCATATCGGCGTTTCGTCGGTGCTGCCATGCCATTGCTGGGCGCCCGCCACAGACGACGAAAGGCCGACGACAACGGACATGAACCCGCCGATGATGATTGCCCGCATCTGCATTGCGCTGCCCCCGTGTAGTGATCGCAGAAGATATGCGCGATAACGGCCGGGCGCGCAACTCTTCGCGCGGGTGGAGTGCCCTGATGCGGTCGCCGACAGGGCGGCTGGAACGTCCCCGATTCTGTTGAAAAACTCGGTCTTGAAGCAGCGCTGATGATCTGATTCACACTTGTCGAGGCGAGCGGAGACAGGTCGATGATGGGCGAGCGGATGGTAGCGCAGGAAGCGTTCGCCGCACTGTATGAAACATCGGGAGACTGGCTGGCTCTGTGACGGTATCGGCCGGCAAGGGCACGCCGGGCACCTTTGCGCCGCCGCTGGATGCGGCCGGCGACATCGTGAAAGGGCAGCAGGTTGCGCGATATCTTGCGCGCCGGCTGGGGCTGGACATGATCGCTTCAGGGCACGGCAGGACGGACTGGGCCAATGCGTCGCCATTGCGGCGTGCCCCCTGCCCTTCGCTTGCTCAGTCGGCAGCAATTTCCCACCGGGTTGCCAGTTCGGCAAGGCCGTCACGGATGATTTCGGCAAGCACGGCCATGTCCACATCGGCCAGACGATTGATGTAGAGGCAGGATTTGCCGATCTTGTATTTGCCCAAGCGGGAAAGCTGCCCGGAGGCGTTTTCGTATCCGGCCAGCAGGTAGATGACGAAGGTGGCCTTGCGAGGAGAAAAGCCGGTTGCGGGGGCATTGCCGCTGTGGCCGGACGCGTAGCGATAGGCGTAGCGGCCATAGCCGACGATGGACGAGCCCCACATTCTGGGCGCAAATCCGGTGATTTCGCGGAACAGCTGGTCCAGGGCAAAGCCGTCGTCGCGGCGCATTCCGCTCGGGACAGCTGCCAGAAAGGCCTGCACTTCGACGGCAGATGGCTTCGATATCGTCTCCGCCATGATCCGGCCCTCCCCTGCCTGCATGGTCTAGCAGCGCTTTAGCAGCGCATAAACGGTTTTGCCAGCGATTGA
>JBBRKH010000232.1:0-3953 GCA_038217965.1 Sphingomonadales bacterium
CGGCCTCGTCCATATGGCGCCCGATCATGGCGAGGACGATTTCGCCCTCTGCAAGGAAAACGGCATCGAGCCCAAATTCGTCGTCGGCCCCGATGGCACTTACCTCCCCGAATGGCCCATCGTCGGCGGTCAGCATGTCTACAAGGTCAACGCGCCAGACGGCCCCATCTGCACCGCACTGCGCGATACCGGCGCTCTGCTGGCGGCGACCGCAGACTATCGCCACAGCTACCCGCACAGCTGGCGCTCCAAAGCGAAGCTCATTTACCGCTGCACCCCGCAATGGTTCGTCGCGATGGACAGCGATCTGGGTGACGGCAGCACGCTGCGCGGCCGGGCGCTCATAGCCATCGCAGACACCAAATGGTTCCCCGCCCAAGGAGAAAACCGCATCCGCGCCATGGTCGAAGGCCGGCCGGACTGGGTGCTCAGCCGCCAGCGCGCGTGGGGCGTGCCGATCACCCTGTTCGTGAAAAAGGGCACCGGCGACTATCTGCAAGACCCGCAAGTCAACGCCCGCATCGCCGACGCCATACGGCAAGACGGCGCCGACGCCTGGTGGACCAGCGACCCGCAGGAACTGCTGGGCAACGCCTACGAGGCCGATGACTATGAGCAGGTGACCGACATTCTCGACGTCTGGTTCGACAGCGGCTCCACCCACGCCTTCGTTTCCGAAGCGCGGCTGAACTGCGCACAGGCCGACCTCTATCTCGAAGGCTCCGACCAGCACCGCGGCTGGTTCCAGTCATCGCTGCTCGAATCCTGCGGAACGCGGGGCAGGGCGCCCTACAAGGGCGTCTACACCCACGGCATGACGCTGGACGACAAGGGCCGCAAGATGTCGAAATCGATCGGCAATGTGGTCGATCCGCAGACCATCATCCAGGACTCTGGCGTCGACATTCTGCGGCTGTGGGTCGGCATGACCGACACCACCGAAGACCAGCGCTTCGGCAAGCTTGCCATGCAGACGACGGTGGACGCCTACCGCAAGCTGCGCAACACCATCCGCTACCTGCTCGGCGCGCTGCACGGATACACGCCCGCAGAAGCGGTCCCGCACGCCGAAATGCCGGAGCTGGAGCGCTACATCCTCTCGAAACTCGCCGCGCTCGACGGCGAATTGCGCCAGCATCTCGAAATCCACGCCTACAACCGCTACACGGCTGCGATCCTGCAATTCGTTAACCAGGACCTGTCCGCATTCTTCTTCGACGTCCGCAAGGACAGCCTCTATTGCGACCACGCCGACAGCCCGAAGCGCCGCGCCTATCGCACCGTGCTTGCAACCCTGTTCGATGCGATCACGCGCTGGCTGGCGCCCATTCTGGTGTTCACGGCGGAAGAAGCCTTTGAGCAGCGGCACGGCGCCGCCATCGGATCGGTGCACCAGCAGACATATGCCACAATCGACCCGGCCTGGCGCGATACATCGCTCGAAGACCGATATACCCGGTTACGCGAAATTCGCGGGATCGTCAGCCAGGCGATAGAACCGCTACGGCGCGACAAGATCGTGGGCAGCGGCAACGAGGCTCGGGTCGATCTGGTGCTCGACGACGGTTTGGACATGCTGCTGGTCGACAGCACAGACATGCCAGAACTTTGCATCGTATCGGATGTTCGCATCACTAACAGGGTGCTTCCAGACAATCCGACGCTCGATCAATTGAATGTCGGGATCAGGGCGCACGTCGCGCGCACCACGTTGCCCCGCTGCGAGCGCTGCTGGCGCTATCTGCCCGATGTTGCGCCCAACACCGGCCTGTGCACCCGCTGCGCGAAGGCAATCGCGTGAAAGCCTGGCCCTATCTGCTGGCGGCTGTGGTTTTCGTGGCTGACCAGCTGTCGAAATACTGGATCATCCATACGGTCGATCTCCAAAGCGTCGGCACCATCCCCGTCCTGCCCTTCTTCTCGCTCACCTGGGTGCAGAATTATGGCGTCTCGATGGGTATGCTGCAGGCCGCCAGTGACACGGGCCGCTGGTTGCTGGTGGGCGTCACCGCAATCATTTCTATCGTCGTTGCCGTCTGGATCACCCGCGAAAAGCATGTCTGGGACCGCTTGGCCCTCGGCCTCGTCCTCGGCGGCGCGCTCGGCAACATCGTCGACCGCATCCGCTTCGGCTATGTTGTCGATTTCGTGCATTTGCATGCAGGCCAATGGTCATTCTATGTGTTCAACGTGGCCGATGCCGCAATCAGCGCAGGCGTTGCGATCCTGCTCTGGCGCGCGCTCATGGGCGGTTCAGGTGATGCGAAGGAAAGCTTGAAAGATGCATGATTTTCTGAAAATCGCGGCGCTGTCCGCCCCCGTCCTCCTGATGGCCTGCGGTGGCAACGACATTGCCGACCGCAAGCGGCCGGACGAATTCGCTGTCGGCCGGCAGGCGCCGCTTGTGGTGCCGCCGGATTTCGCGCTAGCCCCGCCCAAGCCCGGCGCACCGCGCCCGCTCGCGGCAGACAGCCAGCAACAGGCCCTCGAAGCGCTGTTCGGCCCAGGTGTGCAACTGCCCCCGAAATCGGAAATTGAAAACAGGTTGTTGAGCGACGCCAAGGCCACCCGCACCGACGCCGCCATCCGCAACACCAGCGGCGATCCGGCACAAGGCGGGACAGCCGCCGTCGACAAGGGCGCGTTCCTGCGCGAGCTGCTTGACAGCCCCGCCGCCACGCGGAATTCGGAACTGGCGCGGGTGACCGTGGGCGGCTAGAGCGCCATCAAAAGTGGGCGGCTAGGGCGCCATCAAACTTGACACCAGCCTGGCGAAAGCCGGGACAACCCGCCTCACCGTTCACCGGGCGATGCCGGCTTGCGCTGGCAACAATTCAAAGTCGGGCAGGTGACATCAACGGCGCTTGCCGAACAGCCCTCCCAACAACCCACGAACAAGGTTGCGACCGGCGCTGGTCGCCACCGCCGCCGCGGTTGCAACTGCCACCTTTTCCATCCTTCCCATCGTCGATGCCTTGTAGGCCCGTTGCGCGGCCGCCTCCTCCTTCGCTTTCGCGAGGTCTGCCTTGCGCGCCTCGGCTGCGGCCTTTTCGTCTGCCTTCGCTTCGGCCAAGGCATTGGATTTTACCGACAGCAGCTCGAAGGCCGATTCCCGGTCGATCGTCTCCTCATATTTGCCCGCAACCGGTGACGTTGCCACAATCACTGTCCGCTCGCTGGCGGTAAGCGGCCCCAAGCGCGAGCGTGGCGGCGCAATCAAGGTGCGCTCCACAGGGGAGGGCGCGCCATCGTCCTGCAGCAGCGAGACCAGCGCCTCGCCGGTTTTCAGCTCGATGATTGCCGTTTCCACCTTTATCTTCGGATTGGCGCGAAAGGTTTCCGCCGCCGCCTTCACCGCCTTCTGGTCGCGCGGCGTGAAGGCGCGCAGCGCATGCTGCACCCGGTTGCCGAGCTGGCCGGCAATGGCTTCGGGCACATCAATGGGATTTTGTGTGATGAAATAGACGCCGACACCCTTGGAGCGGATCAGGCGGACCACCTGCTCCACCTTCTCCAGCAAAGCCCTCGGCGCCTCGTCGAACAGCAGATGCGCTTCATCGAAAAAGAACACCAGCTTCGGTTTTTCGGGATCGCCGACTTCGGGAAGCTCCTCGAACAGCTCAGAAAGCATCCACAGCAGAAATGTCGCATACAGCTTCGGGCTGGACATCAGCTTGTCGGCCGCCAGAATATTCACCTGACCGCGGCCATCCTCGCCCACCTTGATCATGTCGCTCATCAAAAGTGCCGGTTCGCCGAAGAACCGGTCGCCGCCCTGCGAATCCAGCTGCAGGAGCTGACGCTGGATGGCGCCGATGCTCTGCGCCGACACATTGCCATAGCTGGTTGCCAGCGCTTGCGAATTGTCGCTGCAATACACCAGCATCTGCCGCAGATCCTTCAGATCGAGCAGCAGCAACCCCTGATCGTCGGCAACCTTGAAGGCAATGGAC
>JBBRKH010000233.1:0-3953 GCA_038217965.1 Sphingomonadales bacterium
CAGCGTGACATGGATCGACGCCGAGTTGCCGCGGCCGAGATCGTTGCGCAGCTGGCGAATGGCTTCGATGAACGGCAGCGATTCGATGTCGCCGACGGTGCCGCCGATCTCGCACAGGACGAAGTCGAGGTCTTCGGTATCGGCCACCGCGAACGCCTTGATCGCGTCGGTGACGTGCGGGATGACCTGCACCGTCGCGCCAAGATAGTCGCCGCGCCGCTCGCGGGTGATGATGGTCTGATAAATACGCCCGGACGTCACATTGTCCGATTGCCGCGAGGCAACCCCGGTGAAGCGTTCGTAATGGCCGAGATCGAGATCGGTCTCCGCGCCGTCGTCGGTCACATAGACCTCGCCATGCTGGTACGGGCTCATCGTGCCCGGATCGACGTTCAGATAGGGATCGAACTTGCGGATGCGCACGCGATATCCGCGCGCCTGCAGCAGCGTGCCGAGCGACGCCGCCATCAGACCTTTGCCGAGCGAGGAAACCACGCCGCCGGTGATGAATATGAACCGCGCCATGGGAGCAGAGCGATAGCGTGCTCAATCGCCCCTGTCACCCGCAGCCGGCTGCAGACGCGGATTTATCCCCAGTTACTTCGCCAGCGGAACTTCATCGACCGGCGCCGCGGGCGCCGCACCCGGCACTCCCTTCGGCAAGCCGGGCAGGCTGCCGGCGGGCGCACCGAGCGGGCCAACGGGCGCTGCCGGACGCGCCAGCGATGTATCGATCGGCCGTTCGCGGGTGGCGCTCGAGGCCAGCATCGCCAGGCCGAGCGAGGAGACGATGAACAGCGTGGCAAGAACAGCCGTGGTGCGCGACAGCAGATCAGCCGCGCCGCGCGCCGATACCAGACCACCGCCCGATCCGCCGGTGGTCAAACCGCCGCCTTCGGATTTCTGCATCAGGATCACGCCGACGAGTGCGGCCGCCAGCAGCGCGTGGATCACAAGAAGAAAGGTCATCATGACAACAGAAACTCACGGCCCAAAACCAGAAAGCGCGCACATAGGCGCTGCACCCGGGATTGGCAAGGAAGCGGGCCTATTGCCCGAACCCCGGTTCCGCTGCCGCCGCCAACGCCGCGCGCGCCGCCGCCACCAGCGCGCCGGCCTTCGCCCGGCATTCCGCCGCCTCGCTCGCCGCCACGCTGTCGGCCACGATGCCTGCACCCGCCGTCACATGCATCACCCCGTCCTTTACCACTGCCGTGCGCAACAGGATGCAGCTGTCCATCCCGCCATCGGGCGCGAAATACCCGACACCGCCGGCGTAGGTGCCGCGCTTCTCGCCTTCCAGCTCGGCAATGATCTGCATCGCCCTTACCTTGGGCGCACCACTCACCGTGCCGGCCGGAAAGCCTGCCAGCAGCGCATCGATGGCGTCTGTGCCGGCCTTCTGTCGCCCCACCACATTGGACACGATGTGCATAACATGGCTGTACAGCTCGACCTGAAAACGCTCCGTCACCGCCACCGTGCCGGCATCCGCCACCCGGCCGACATCGTTGCGGCCCAGATCGAGCAGCATCAGATGCTCGGACAGCTCCTTCGGGTCTGTCAGCAGGGATTGCCTGTTCGCCTCGTCTTCCGTCTCATCCCGCCCGCGTGGACGCGTGCCGGCAATCGGCCGGATGGTCACTTCGCCGTCCCGCGCACGGACGAGGATTTCCGGGCTCGATCCGATGACCGCAAAGCCCGGCATATCCAGATGGTAAAGGAAGGGCGATGGATTGATCCGCCGCAGTTGGCGATAAAGCTCGAACGGCGGCAGCGGAAACGGCATCGAATAGCGCTGCGCCAGCACCACCTGGAAAACGTCTCCGGCAGCGATATAGGCCTGCGCCACATCCACCATCCGGCTGTAGCGCTCCGGCGAAGTTGCTGGAGTCAGCTCGCTGGCGTCGGCAGGATCCGGCGCAGCGCGCCGCACGGCGAGCGGCTGCGCCAGCCTTGCCGCCGCCGCCTCCAGCCGTTCGTCCGCCGCGCGAACCTGGGTGTCCGGATCGCTGTCCCCGGCATACACCGGCGCCACGAGCGTCAGCGTGTCGGCCAGCCGGTCAAACACCAGCAGCAGTCCCGGCCGCACGAACATCATGTCCGGCAGGCCCAGCGGATCGCTCTGCGGCACCGGCAGGCGCTCCACCAGCCCGGCAGTCTCATAACCGAAATAGCCGACCAGGAACGGCAGCGCCGGCGGCAGTGCGGGCGGCACCGGCATGATGATGGTGCCGATCAGCGCACGGAACGCCGCCAGCGTCGGTTCTGCGCAGGGCACAAAGGCGGCGCGATCCGAGCGCCACCGGCGGTTCAGCTCGGCGTGCTGGCCATCGGCCCGAAACGCCAGATCGGCATCCAGCCCGATCAGCGAATAGCGCCCGCGCGTGCGCCCGCCTTCCACCGATTCCAGCAAAAAATCCCCACGCGACGGCTCGGCCAGCTTCAGCCAGGCCGAAACCGGTGTCTCCGTATCGGCGTTCAGCACCAGATAGCGGCACTGGTGCTGACCCTCGGTCAGCCTGGCCACAGCGTCGGCGCGATCTGCTGCCCCCACGCTGCGTCGGCTATTCGAGATCGGCGCCGGTCACTCGCCGCTTGGTCGCTGCAAGTGCCTCCGGTTTCTTCACGACGCCGACATTGCGCTCGATCGCGCGAACGAAGGTCTGCACCATCTCGTCGCCCGCCTGGGCCTGAAAGCTCTGCCTAACGGCATCGATCAGCTGCGGCGCCTGCGCAATGTCGCCCGGCTCCACGGCGTCCACCTTCACCACAAACCACCCCTGGCCACCGGGCGCCGGGATCACCCGCGCCTGGCCCTGCGGGGTGTTCAGCAGCATCACCACCGGGGGCGGCACCTGCTGGCCCTGCTGCACCATCTGTGAAAGCTCCAGCCGCCTCACCGCAAGCACCTGCGCTGCCGCCAGACCTTTGCCGGCGGCGGCCTCGTTCAAAGCCGTGCCGTTGCTCGCTGCCTTGGCGATCGCCTCGGCCGCAGCCTTTGCAGCGTCGGAACGCGCTTCGATGGCCCACGCCGTCGCCACATCGGCGCGGATGCTTTGCAGCGGCACCAGCGCCGGCGCCACCACTTCGGCCACCTCCAGCAACGCAAACCGCCCGCCGTCCGCGTCCACCACCTGGCCGCCGTCGGCCTGATCGGCTGCAAACGCCTTTGCCGTGAGCGGATGGTCGATCTTCGTGACAGACAGATCCTCGGCAAACCGGCGCCCGTCTGCCGTCATCGCCGGCACGGTTTCCACCGCAAAGCCCATGTCCTTGGCCACATCGGCAAAGGATTCGCCGCCAGTCATCCGGTCTTCGGCAGACGCCACGGCATCAGCAAGCAGATCCTGCAGCTTTTCGTCGGTGAGCCGGTTTTCGATATCGGCAGCCACGGTGGGCAACGGCTGCGGCCGCGGTGGATTGACGCGCGCCGCCTCGATGATGTGGAAACCCAACGGCCCCTTTACCGGCTCGCCGACGCTGCCGGCCTTCAGCGCGAAGGCTGCGGCCGCCACCTCTTTCGTGGTCGCCGCCGCCAGGCTTGCCTCGCTCAACTCGCCAAGGCTGCTGTCGTCCGGCGAAAATCCCGCCTTGGTGGCCGCACTGGCGAAGCTCTGGCCGGCGCGGATCGCCGCCACAACAGCCCTTGCCGCCGCCTCGTCGCGCAGCACGATCTGGTTCAGCACCCGCGTTTCCAATCCGCCGAATTCGCCCGGATTGGCCTTGTAATAGGCTTCCACTTGCGCGGGCGTCGGCTTGGCCCGACTGGCAAGCGCGGCATTGTCGATCATTGCGTAGCGAAAGGATCGCCGCTCCGGAATGGTGTAGATCGCTGTGTTCCTCGTGTGGAACGACTGCAGCTGTGCATCCGGCGGCGCGCCGGGCTCGGGCATCGCGGCCGAAGGAACCGCCAGAATCGCGCCCCGGCGCACTGCCGGCAGCAGTCGTGC
>JBBRKH010000234.1:0-3935 GCA_038217965.1 Sphingomonadales bacterium
GAAATGCGCGTGACGCCCCTTCACTCCGATATTATTTCGCGATTGCCAATGCTACCTCGCTCACCCAGCCTTTTGTTCCAAGCTCGTCTTCCACTTCCCACAAGCCGTTCATCTTGTTCCCCGTGGGATACAGCATTGCGCCGGAATCCAGGGTCTTCAGCACCTTGGCCTTGAGCGACGCCGATTCGAACATGCGGCCGGCATTTTTCATGGTGACCGCACGCTCGGCCTGCGGGCCGGCAATCGCATCGGTCATGCCGCCCAGATCGTTCACGAGTGTGATGTAGGCATCGAGATATGCAAGCGCCACGACCTGGCCGATTTCGGTGCTGTCATAGCCGCTGGCACCGCCGGCACCCAGAAAGCCGCCGGAAAACAGGCCGCCGCCGCCGCCGAAACCAAGGTCCGACTTCTTCGATTGGCCTTCCGCCACGAATTCTTCGGAAGATTTGTTGTTCACCACGTTCAGGATGACGTTGGCGGACTTCTTCTTCAGATTGATTCCGCCAACCAGTGCCCCGAAACCGCCCGGAATGAACCCGCCGACCAGGGCACCGACGTTCAATCCGCCCTTGTTGCTGTTGCTGCTCACGATATCCGGAATCACCGTGAAATCGGCTTCCACCATCTGCCCTTTGCCGACGGTGCCACCGCGCCGTGTTTCGCCGCCGGCGGAAAGGTTGCGCTCGGTCTGCATGGCGGCCATCCCGCGGTTGCTGCGATTGACCAGCCGGAAGCATTTCGACTTCTGCACATAAACCCGGATCAGCGCCTCCGGCGAACTTAACCCCAGGTCGGTCCACCAACGGTTTTCCGGCTCGGCAAGCGCGATGGTGCCGATCGGTTTCGCGCACACCGGCAGCTCCTGCAGCTTTGCCGCACGGGTTTTCTCGATTTCCTGTCCGGCCTTGGATTTGATCTGCGCAAAGGCCGGAACCGGCGCCGAAAGCATGGCGATGCAAACCACAGACGACATCAGACGACCGTGGCCAAACCGAAAACCATTTGCTCGCATGATCGAACCCCCGAATTGCTCTCTCCGCACTAAGCCAGATTTCACCACCGCAAGCAATCGGCACTGAGGATCCATCGCGTCCATTGCGGCGCCTTCTTGCCTTGCGGGCGCTGGGTTGCTTGCTTCCCCGTCGTGCCTCTGGCACGCAGCCCTGCGTGACCGAAGAGCAGATCCTCGCCGAATTCCGCGCCGCCGACGCGTTGCTGGACGGCCACTTCATCCTGTCGTCCGGTCTGCATTCCGCGCGCTATTTGCAATGCGCCCGCGTGCTGATGGATACCCGCCGGGCCGCGCGGCTGGCGCAGGCACTGGCAGACAGATTGCCGGCAGCTGTCAAGGCCGAAGCGCAAGCCGTCATCGCCCCGGCCATGGGCGGTCTCGTCTGCGGCCACGAACTCGCCCGCGCACTCGGTATTCTCTCCATGTTCGTGGAACGTCCCGCCGGCACTTTCGAGCTGCGGCGCGGCTTTCGGCTGGAGCCCGGCATGGCCGTTATCCTGATGGAGGATGTCGTCACCACCGGCCTTTCCGGCCGCGAAGCCATCGCCGCAGTGGAAGCAGCCGGCGGCAAGGTCATCCATGCCGCAAGCCTGGTCGATCGGTCCGATGGCAAGGCCGATCTCGGCGTGCCGTTCACTCCGTTGCTACGCCTTGCAGTGCCGTCGTACCCGGCAGACGCTCTGCCGCCGGAGCTTGCCGCGTTGCCGGCAATGAAGCCGGGAAGCCGCGCTGCATGAAAGCGCGCGAAATGCTCCGCCTCGGCGTCAACATCGATCATGTCGCCACCATCCGCAACGCGCGCGGCGGGGCGCATCCCGATCCATTGCGAGCGGCCCATATGGCCGCTGCTGCCGGTGCTGATGGCGTCACCGCCCACCTGCGCGAAGACCGGCGGCACATGACCGATGCCGATATCGCGCGGCTGGTCGCCGAAATCGCGCTGCCGCTCAACCTCGAAATGGCTGCAACAGAAGAGATGCTGGGAATCGCGCTGCGCAACAAGCCGCGCGCGGCCTGCATCGTCCCCGAACGCCGGGCCGAACGCACAACGGAAGGCGGTCTGAATGCCGCCGGACAGTATAACACGCTGGCGCCTTTCGTCGCGCGGCTCGGCGATGCGGGCATCCGCGTCAGCCTGTTCATCGCGCCCGATCCGGTGCAGATCGAGGCGGCCGTGCGGCTGCGCGCCCCTGTCGTGGAGCTGCACACCGGCCCCTATGCGCATTCGGATGGCTCGACAGACGAGCTGGCGCGGCTGGCAACGGCCGCCAGACTTGCTGCGGCTGCCGGCATTGAAGTGCATGCCGGACATGGGCTCACCTTCGCCAATGTTGCCCCGGTCGCTGCCTTGCCGGAACTGGCTGAGCTCAATATCGGCCACTTCTTGATCGGCGAGGCGGTGTTTACCGGGCTCGAAGCCGCAATCCGCGAAATGCGCGCGCGAATGGATGCCGCCCGATGATGATCATCGGGCCCGATTTGGAGTCTGCCCGATGATGATCATCGGGCCCGATCTGCTGTCTGCCCGATGATAGTCATCGGGCCCGATCTGGTGTCTGCCCGATGATGATCATCGGGCCCGATCTGGTGTCTGCCCGATGATAGTCATCGGGCTGGGCAACGATCTCTGCAACATCGAGCGGATCGAGAAGTCCCTGGCGCGCTTCGGCGACCGCTTCGTCCAGCGCATCTTCACGGCAGCGGAGCAGGCCAAGGCCGACCGCCGCAGCCTCACCCGCACTGCCACCTTCGCCAAGCGCTTTGCCGCGAAAGAGGCCTGCGCCAAGGCATTGGGCACCGGCATCCGCCGCGGGGTTTTCTTTCGCGACATGGGCGTCGTCAATCTCCCCTCCGGCCAGCCGACGATGGTGCTCACCGGCGGTGCCGCCGCCCGGCTTGCCGCGCTCACGCCGAACGGGCATAGCGCCGACATTCACCTGACCATCACCGATGATCACCCCTGGGCCCAGGCCATTGTCCTGATAACCGCGAGACCATCATGAACGCTTCGGCACCGGACACCACGGCCAAACCGGCCAAGGAGCCCTTCAACCTCGGCCGAGAGCTGAAACAATGGGCGATCCTCATCCTCATCGTGCTCGGCATCCACAGCTTCGTGGCCAAGCCTTTCTATATCCCGTCGGAATCGATGATGGCCAATCTGCTGGTCGGCGATCGGCTGATCGTGTCCAAATTTCCTTATGGTTTCAGCTATCTGTCGCCCTCTATCCCCATCCTGCCGCCGATCGAGGGGCGGCTGTTCGGCCGCTATCCCGAACGCGGCGACATCATCGTCATCAAGTCGCCGTCCGACGGTGCCGACTGGATCAAGCGCGTGATCGGCCTGCCCGGAGACACCGTGCAGATGATCGACGGTCGACTGCACCTGAATGGCAAGCCGCTGCCCGCCGAGCGGCTGGCCGACACCGAAATCAAAGTCACCCCCAACACCGACTGCCTCAACATCCCGCAATATCGCGCCACCCGCGCCGATGGCACGCCCGTCTGCCGCTACCCCACCTGGCGCGAAACCCTGCCGGAAGGCCGCAAGTTCGAAGCCCTCGATCTGGCGGAAACCCAGAACGACAATGGCCAGCCGATCACCGTGCCCGATGGCTTCATCTTTCTGATGGGCGACAACCGTGACAATTCGGCCGACAGCCGCGTCCCGCCAGAAATTGGCGGCCTCGGCCTCGTGCCCTACGAAAACATCGTCGGCCGCGCAGAATTCACCACCTTCAGCCTCGATGGCTCGCAATCGCTCAACCCGCTCAGCTGGCTCGGCGCCCTGCGCGGCGAGCGGGCCTTCGTCAGCCTGCGCAAATAGGACGGCAACCATGAAAAGCCGCGCCGCAGTCGCCTTCGAAGCCAGGCGGCCACTCGAAATCGTCGAAGTGGACCTCGAAGGCCCCAAGGCCGG
>JBBRKH010000235.1:0-3930 GCA_038217965.1 Sphingomonadales bacterium
CGAAGACGGCCAGCGCAGGTCCATATCGGATCAGCGTTTAGAGTGTTGGCAGGATTGTTGGCAAGTGATTAACAGTACGTGGAAAAATAATATAATTACAAGCACTTGTCTTTAATATATGGTGCCGGCTGCAGGAATCGAACCCGCGACATCCAGTTTACAAAACTGGCGCTCTACCAACTGAGCTAAGCCGGCACGGTGTGCAGTTGGCGAGCGCTCTCTAATACACTGCGGCACTCACGCGCAAGGCATTGCCATTGTCGGCGGGGGTCGGGGCGACTAGATATCGGCAAACACCAGCGAACAAGGCGGGCAATGGCAGACTATCACACCCACGATGACGACGAGCCGTTGACCGGCGAGGACCGCGACGCGGCCATTCCGGCCGATGTGCTGGATGCCGTGCGAACCCTTATCCACTGGGCCGGTGACGATCCGCTGCGCGAGGGCCTGCTCGATACGCCGGGCCGTGTGGCGCGTGCCTATCGCGAATATTTCAAGGGGTATGGCGAAGACCCCAAGCAGCATCTGACACGCACCTTCGACGAAGTGGGCGGCTATGACGAAATTGTGCTGCTGCGCGACATTCCGTTTCAATCGCACTGCGAGCATCACATGGCGCCGATCATCGGCAAGGTGCATATCGCCTATCTGCCGCAGGATCGGGTGGTCGGCATATCCAAGCTGGCGCGGGTGGCGCACGGCTATGCCAAGCGCCTGCAGGTACAGGAACGGCTGACGGCGGAAATCGCCGACGCCATTCAGGAAGGCCTGCACCCGCGCGGGGTGGCGGTGGTGATCGAGGCGACGCACGCCTGCATGTCGGCGCGCGGGGTGCTGACATCCGGCGTCACCATGACGACCAGTCGCATGATGGGGGTGTTTCGCGAGGACGACCGCAGCCGCAAGGAAGTGCTGGCGCTCATGAAAATCGGCAACGCCTGACCTACATGGCGACGGAAACGGATCTGCTGCCGCCGAAGAAGGTCGGCATGGTGTCGCTTGGCTGCCCCAAGGCGCTGGTCGATTCAGAACGCATCCTCACCGCGTTGCGCTCCGATGGCTATGCCATGAGCGCAGACTATGCTGGCGCCGACGTGGTGATCGTCAACACCTGCGGATTTCTGGACAGCGCCAAGGCGGAGAGCCTGGAAGCGATCGGCGAGGCCATTGCCGAGAATGGGCGGGTGGTGGTGACCGGCTGCATGGGGAACGAGGCGGATGCCATCCGCGCACGCTTTCCGGGCGTGCTGGCGGTAACGGGGCCGCACGCTTATGATGCGGTGGTGGGGGCGGTTCGCAAGGCGGCGCCGATGCCGCCGCAACCATTTCTCGATCTGGTGCCGGACATCGGCCTCAAACTGACCCCCCGCCATTCCAGCTATGTGAAGATTTCCGAAGGCTGCAACCATCGCTGCAGCTTCTGCATCATTCCCTCCATCCGCGGCGATCTGGCGAGTCGGCGGCCGGATGCCATTATCCGGGAGGCAGAAAAGCTGGTGGCGGCCGGCACGAAGGAGCTGCTGATCATCAGCCAGGACACCAGCGCCTATGGCCGCGATCTGCGCCACGCGAGCTTTGGAACGGCGGGCAAGCCGCAGATCCGCGCCCACATCACTGATCTGGCGCGCGAGCTCGGCCGGCTGGGGGCGTGGGTGCGGCTGCACTACATCTACCCGTATGCGCATGTGGACGAGCTGATTCCGCTGATGGCGGAAGGACTGGTGCTGCCCTATCTGGACATTCCGTTCCAGCATGCCAGCCCGGCAGTGCTGAAGGCGATGCGCCGCCCGGCCAATGAAGCGAAGGTGCTGGACCGGATCGCCGCTTGGCGACGCGCCGTGCCCGATCTGGCCATCCGCTCGACTTTCATTGCCGGGTTTCCCGGCGAGACGGAGGCGGATTTCCGCTATCTTCTGGAGTGGCTGGACGATGCGCAGCTCGACCGCGTCGGCTGCTTTGCCTATGAGCCGGTGACGGGTGCTGCAGCCAATTCGCTGCCCGATGCCCTGCCGCTGGAGGTGCGGGAGGAACGGCGGGACCGGTTCATGGAAAAGGCCGCCGCCATTTCGGCTGCGAAGCTGGAGCGCAAGATCGGGCTGACGCTGGATGTGCTGATCGACGATGCGGATGCAGCGGGCGGCGCCAATGGCCGCAGCAAGGCCGACGCGCCGGAGATCGACGGGCGGGTGCTGCTGCGCGATGCGCCGGGCGCCAAGCCTGGCGACATGCTGCGCGTGCTGATCGAGGACGCCGACGCGTTTGATTTGTTTGGCGTGCCGGTCTAGCCGGCACGCATGCTGCATTCCTCCCGCTTCGAAACGCCCATCGGCCCGATGGCGCTGGTGCATGACGGCGAGCGACAGCTCTGGGCAGCCGAATTCTGCGAGGACCCGGCCCGGCTGGCACTGAGCCTGGAGCGATTTGGAATTGGGCCGATTTCACCCGGCGAAACGGTTGCGCCGGCTTGGCTTGCCGATGCTTTTTCCGCCTATTTCGCAGGCGATGCGCGCGCTTTCGACCATTTCGACCTGCCGCAGTTCGGTTCGCCGTTCGAACGCGCGGTGTGGATTGCCCTGCGCACCATTCCACCTGGCAAAACGGCAAGCTATGGCGACATTGCCCGCGCGCTGGGTGGCGAGGCGACCGGCGAAAGCGGCCTTGCCCGCGCGGTGGGCGCCGCCAACGGTCGCAATCCCCGCGCCATCGTGGTGCCTTGCCACCGGGTCATCGGCAGCGATGGCGGGCTGACCGGCTATGCCGCTGGCCTGGCGCGCAAGGAGTGGCTGCTCCGCCACGAAGGCTGGCGGCCGGCGCAGGAAGCATTGCTTTGAACGCCAGCATTCCAGCGGACCTGCCGCATTCGCTTGCACGGCGACTTCCGCTGCGGCCGCTGTTCATCGCCATTGTGCTGCTCGGCAGCTTTCTGCTGTTTCTTATCCAGCCACTGTTTGCGCGGCTGGTGCTGCCCGTGCTGGGCGGCTCGCCATCGGTGTGGAACACGGCGATGCTGTTTTATCAGGCGGCGCTGCTGGTTGGCTATGCCTATGCCCATGCGCTGCAGCGGCTGCCGTTCCGCGCGCAGGCCGCATTGCATATCGCGGTCTTCGCCGTCGCCGCTTTTACCTTGCCGATCGGCATCCGCAGCCTTGGCGGCGCCGACACCGGAGACGCAGCGGCGGTGTGGCTGCTGCAGCTGCTTGCCGTGTCCATCGGGCCGGTGTTCGTGGCCGTCGCCGCACAGGCGCCGCTGATGCAGGCGTGGTTTGCCCGCTCGCCCGATAAGGCCGCTGCCAATCCCTATTTCCTCTATGCCGCGTCCAACATCGGTTCGCTTGCCGGGCTGCTGACCTACCCGTTTTTGCTGGAACCCTTCACCTCGCTGCCGTTTCAGCAGGCCTTCTGGTCGGCCGGATTCCTGCTGCTGCTGGGGCTGATTGCGGTGGGTGCCCTTGCCATCCGCAGCGGCGGAGATCGGCCGCCCGCCAGCGTGCTCGAAACCGTCGGCGGCCGCGCTGCCCGCCCTGTGGGTTGGGGCCGCCGGCTGCACTGGCTGGCGCTGGCTGCCGTGCCCTCCGGGCTGATGCTTTCCACCACCACCCACATCACAACCGACATCATGGCGATGCCGCTGCTCTGGGTGCTGCCGCTGGCGGCCTATCTCATCAGCTTCATCCTGGCTTTCTCGCCGGCGAGCGAATCCCACCGCCGGATCGCCGTGTTCTTGGCACCGATCGCGCTGCTGGTGGCCGGCGGGGCGGGCTTCCTGTCTTTGGGCACGGCGGCGACGCTCTATGGCCTTGGCTCCATCCTGCTGCTGCTGGTGGTGGCGACCGCGCTGCACTGCACACTTGCAGCAGACCGTCCACCCGCCGCCAGCCTCACCGAATATTACCTCTGGATGGCCGCTGGCGGCGTGGTCGGTGGCCT
>JBBRKH010000236.1:0-3928 GCA_038217965.1 Sphingomonadales bacterium
AGGCCGACATCCGGTGGCGTCACGCTGCTGGTCGAAGGCCGCGCAGGCGAAAGGCCCGTGTTGATTCGCGGCTGATCTGCTGACAAGCTTGCCGCAGCGGGGTGGCTTGTGCCGCTGATGATTGCACAACTCATGGGGAGACAATGTGCATGGGGAGACAATGAGATGGCGACGGCGGCAATGGGCGATGCCCTGAGCGAGTTTCTGGAGCGTCGCTGGTGGGCAATTGCGCTGCGCGGCACTTTCGCGATCCTTTTCGGTATCATTTGCTTCGTCAATCCGCTGCTGGCCGGCCTGTCTCTGGTCATCTGGTTCGGGATTTTTGCCATTGCCGATGGCATCGCGGCGCTGGTTGCCTCCATTGGCAAGGCGCGGCGCGGAGAGCGATGGGTCTGGCTTGCCGTTGAAGCCGTGGCATCGATCATCATCGGGGTGCTTGTGCTAGCCATGCCGGCGATGTCGATCGTCGTGCTCTACTTGATCATTGCAATCAAGACCCTGGTGACCGGCATCCTGCTGCTTGGCGCCTCGGTGAAGCTGGGCGGCAAGCATGGCCAGGCCTGGATGATCGCCAGCGCACTCGTGTCGCTGCTGCTCGCGGCCGCGCTGTTCGCAGCACCCCTGCTGGGCGCGAAGGTCCTGGTGTGGTGGATCGGCGGCTGGGCCATCGTCTTCGGGATCGCCATGGTGGCCCTCAGCTTCAAGCTGAAGTCTTTCGTGCGGCAATAGCAGCGGGCGGGGGCGCTGTCCCCCGCCCGCCCCGCGTCAGTTGCGCTGCGCCCGGAAAAAGGGCGGGATAACCGTCGCGTCGTCGCTGTCGCTGTGCTCCGGATTCGGTGCCAGCGTTGCCACCGGCTGATCCTCGACCCGGGGCTTGCGCGAGCGGGACATCATCCGCTCGAACAGCGTCTGCTTGCGCTCCGGCTCCGCTTCGGCCGGTTCCATCGCCGGCTCTGGCCGCAAAGGCTGCCCCAGCGGCAGTTCCGCAATCCGGCCGGCGTCCGCCACAAGCAGGGCCGGGTTGGCTGCAACAGGCTCTTCGACCGGCGTGTCGAGGTCCAGAATATCCTCGTCGCTCATCACCAGATCGTCGGCCAGCATGCTCGCTTCGATGCGTGCGTCTGCTTCCGCCCGCGCGGCCTCGGCGCCCTCGAAGCCGTTGCCGGACAGCGCAAACAGTGCCGATGGCATCGGGCTTTCGCCTCCAGACGCGGCCGGCCGCAGGCCGCCGCCACCACCGCCGCCACCGCCACCGCCGGGAAAGCCCGGGCCGGGCGGCGGCGGGGTCTCGCCGGCGCCGGGCGCTGCCGGCGGCATGATGCCGCCGATGCGCGGGCCAAACATGCCGCCACCGGCGACCGGACGGTGGCTCTCTGGCATCAGTCCGGGCAGCGCGCCCTGCGTGTTTTCGATGCCGGTCGCCACGACGGACACCCGCATGCGGCCGTCGAGATCATCGTTGAAGGCCGAGCCGACGATGATGTTGGCGTCCGGGTCCACCATTTCGCGGATATGCTGCGCGGCTTCCTCCACCTCCATCAGCCCGAGATCCTCGCCGCCGGTGATGTTGATGATGACCGCCTTGGCACCGCGCAGGCTCACTTCGTCCAGCAGCGGATTGGAAATCGCCTTTTCCGCCGCCTCGATGGCGCGCCGTTCCCCCGATGCCTCGCCGGTGCCCATCATCGCCTTGCCCATTTCGCTCATCACCGTGCGCACATCGGCGAAATCCAGGTTGATGAGGCCGGGCAGCAGCATCAGGTCGGTGATGCCGCGCACCCCCTGGTTCAGCACCTGATCGGCCATCTGGAATGCCTGCTTGAAGGTCGTCTGCTGGTTGGCGATGAGGAACAGATTCTGGTTGGGGATGATGATCAGCGTGTCCACATGCCGCTGCAGCTCGGCAATCCCGGCCTCGGCAGCCCGCATCCGCTTCAGTCCTTCGAACGCGAACGGTTTGGTCACCACGCCCACGGTCAGCACACCGCGCTCCCGCGCCGCCCGCGCCACCACCGGCGCCGCACCGGTGCCGGTGCCCCCACCCATGCCGGCGGTGATGAAGCACATGTGCACCCCATCGAGCACGGCATCGATCTGCTCGATGGCTTCCTCGGCCGCTGCTGCGCCGATTTCCGGCCGCGCGCCAGCGCCCAACCCTTGCGTGATTTTCAGGCCCAGCTGGATGCGCGTTTCGGCCAGCGAGGATGCCAGCGATTGTGCATCGGTGTTGGCAACCACGAAGTCGACGCCTGACAATCCGTCGGCGATCATGTTGGCAACGGCGTTGCCGCCGGCGCCGCCCACTCCGATCACACTGATGCGAGGCTTCAGTTCTACAAGACTGGGTTTCACGAAATCAAAGGCCATGGGTAATCTCCCTCTCGAGTTCAGATTTGTTTGCGAAGCGTTTGAAACAGGCGTGCCAGCGGCGAGCTGGATTGACCGGCGCGGCCGCCACCCTTGCCAACCGCCTTCAGCGGCGTGCGCGCCAGATCGAGCCGCGGCTGGCTGCCGTGCAGCACCAGGCCGGCAAGCGTTGCAAACGCTGCCGTCGATTGCGCTTCGGGCAAGCCGATCAGCCCGCGCGGCCGGCCGATGCGCACATTGCGGGCGAGCGCGCCCTGCGCGAAATCGGCGATGCCGCGCAGCTCCGCGCCGCCGCCGGTCAGCACGACCTGCCGCCCGGCTGCGCCGGAAAATCCCATATCGCCGAGCGCTGCCGCCACTTCGCCGAACAGCCTGTCAAGCCGCGAGCGGATGACCGCGATCAGCTCCGCCTTGGCAACCCGCCGCAGATCCTGCCCGTCGTCTGCATCGAGCGGCGGCACTTCGATCATGTCATGATTGTCGCGCGGGGATGCCGTGGCCGCGCCATGCAGCGTCTTCAGCCGCTCGGCAGCCGCGCGCCTGGTCGCGAAATTGGCCGCAATGTCGGCGGTGATGTCGGCCGACCCCATTGCAATCGCCGCAAGTCCCGCCAGCATGCCACCACAATGCAGGGCAACCGTCGTCACGCCGGCGCCGATTTCCACAACCGCCACGCCCAGCTCGCGCTCCTCGGCGTTCAGGACGCTGGCCGAAGTCGCAACGCCCGATGCAACGATCGCCTCCACGCCCAGATGCGCGTTGCGCACCGCAAGGTCGAGATTGCGGCACGGCGGGGTCGATGCCGTGATCACATGAATATCCACCCCCAGCCGATTGGCATGGAAGCCGCGCGGATTGATGACGCCCTCCAGCCCGTCAATGGTATAAAGTGTCGGCTCGGCGTGCAGGGTGGAACGGCCGCTGCGGGTGATCTGCGCGTCGATGCGCTGCCGCCCGGTCGCCAGCAGGGCGGTCAGATCATCTTCGGCAATCCGATGGCCGGCAATGTCGATTTCCACCGCCGTCACGTCGCTGTCCAGCCCGCCGGCAGACAGGTTGACCAGCACGGAATCGATTTCCAGCCCTGCCGCCTTCTCGGCCTGCATCATGGCGGCGCGAATGGCCGTCTCGGTGCGCCCCATGTCTGCCACCAGCCCGCGCTTCAGCCCGTTCGACGCCCGCACCCCGCAGCCGATCACCCGCGGCGGATTTTCCCCATCCGCCATGGCGATCAGCGCCGCCACCTTCGATGTCCCCACATCCAGCGCTGCAATCACCCGCTCGGTGCGGGCCTTCAGCAAATGGCTCGGGTTCAGAACCGCAACCGCCATCAGATCACAACCTCTCTTGCAACAGCTCGTGTGGTGTCGGCCAGCTGCAGCTTCGGTGCTGGCTGCCCTCCGGCTGCATTGGCCGGCGCGCCGGGGGTCGGGCGCGGCTTGGCCGTAGCGCCCGCTTCGCCCGAAACGCGCACCACCATCTTGTCGGGAATGCGCAGATCGAAGCGCACAAAGCCCTGGCCGAGCAGTGGCGTCTCGCGCTCGATCGCTGCAAAGCGCTT
>JBBRKH010000237.1:0-3884 GCA_038217965.1 Sphingomonadales bacterium
ACCGCCTGCGCGCGCTTTACGCCCAGTAATTCCGAACAACGCTAGCCCCCTTCGTATTACCGCGGCTGCTGGCACGAAGTTAGCCGGAGCTTATTCTCCCGTTACCGTCATCATCGTCACGGGCAAAAGAACTTTACAACCCTAAGGCCTTCATCATTCACGCGGCATGGCTGCGTCAGGGTTGCCCCCATTGCGCAAGATTCCCCACTGCTGCCTCCCGTAGGAGTCTGGGCCGTGTCTCAGTCCCAGTGTGGCTGATCGTCCTCTCAGACCAGCTACGGATCGAAGCCTTGGTAAGCCGTTACCCCACCAACTAGCTAATCCGACGCGGGCCGCTCCTAAGGCGATAAATCTTTCCCCCTCACGGGGCTCATACGGGATTAGCTGCAGTTTCCCGCAGTTATTCCGTACCTCAGGGCACGTTCCCACGCGTTACTCACCCGTCCGCCACTCCCGTATTGCTACGAGCGTTCGACTTGCATGTGTTAAGCCTGCCGCCAGCGTTCGTTCTGAGCCAGGATCAAACTCTCAAGTTCTATCTAAAAGAACTCAGGGACACCCCGAAAGGCATCCCAAGTCTCATCCAGGCCCCATGTTTACTGACATGCGTCGCATGTAAAACTCAAAAACGTCGGTCCCTCACACCCCCCAGCCTAAGCCAAAGGGCGTAAGAGCATTTCGCTCTTGTGTATCTCCAGGCAACTCAAACCAGCTCATCACCAGCCAGGATAAATCCCAGCCAGCAACCCGCCGCCCGCGTCGCCCTTCCATCACTCAACAATGTCAATCAACGTCGCCAATCCTCATCCGGGCGACAAAACTTCTCTCCATCGGGGAACCCGATGCGCGCAAAGCTGCGAAAAGAGAAATCCGGTCCAACCGGCCACCGCGAGGCTTCGTGCCGAAGCACGCTTCCAACGGGCGGGACGAGCTTTCTATGCCCGTGACGCTTCTATGTCAAGCACATAAACCTTCGCTCAAGGCCAAAAACGGCGACCCTACCGCACGTCTTAAAGGTCCCGTTTAAGATCGTGAGCGTAAATTAACCTTTTGCCAACCGGAAGGCCCCACAAATAGCGGCTGAGGGCCCATTTGCCCCGGGGACAGATTCGCTTTGGCGCTGATCGCATTGGACAATCGCCTGACTGCGGCGCCAAAACAGGCCGCAGATCAGCGCTGGCTGGCCGCCGCCAGCACCGCCGGTGCCGCCGCCGTCGCGGGCCTTGCCCTGACTTGGGCGCTTTTGGCACCCACCGGCCCCGCGCACATGATCGCGACCGTCAGCGCTGCAGACCTCACAATTGACGGCGCCCAGCGCCCTGCCCTCGACGATACCGAGCGCTTCGGCGACGAGCTGTCCTCGCTCTATGCCGGAATCGAAGGTCCCGAAGACCGCCGCTATGCCGGCATCGACACTCAGGTTCTCACAGTTGCAGAGGGCGACACGCTCTCCAGCCTGCTTCAGGCCGCCGGTGCGGCCAAAGACGATGCCGTCGCCGCCGTGAAGGCCATCTCCTCCGTCTATGATCCCCGCCAGATCCGTCAGGGCTTCCGCCTGACCGTGACCCTCGGCGTGCCTGAAGCGAAGAACGCGCCTGTCCGCGCCGCCGTACTGCCCATCTCGTCAGGCCGCGATCTTCTGGAAGATAAGCCTGGCCGCGTGCGGCTGATGTCGCTCGCCTTCAAGCCTGATGTCGACAAGGAAGTCGTAGCCCGCCGCGATCAGGCCGGCGCCTACACCGCCGAGACCATTCAAAAGAAGCTCTCGGCCCAGCTCTACCGCGCCAGCGGTGTGATCGACGCCAGCCTCTTCATGTCGGCCTCCGCCGCCGGTGTGCCCGACCGCGTCACCTCGCAGCTGATGTATCTCTTCTCGTATGATGTCGACTTCCAGCGCGACATCCACTCAGGCGACAGCTTCGAAGTCTTCTTCACGCGCTATTTCGACGAGTTCGGCAATCCGGTGAAATCGGGCGACATCCTGTTCGCCGCGCTGACGCTCAACGGCGAGCGCATGCCGCTCTATCGCTATCAGCGTGAGCCCGGCCGCGATCCTGAATACTTCACCGCCGACGGCAAGAGCATCAAGAAGTCCCTGCTCCGCACCCCGATCGAGAGCGCCCGCGTTTCAAGCGGCTTCGGCATGCGCAAGCATCCGATCCTCGGTTATTCCAAAATGCACAAGGGGATCGACTTTGCCGCCCCGGAAGGCACACCCATTCTCGCCAGTGGCGACGGCGTCATCGAAATTGCCGGACGCGCCGGCGGCTACGGCAACTACGTCAAGATCCGCCATACCGACAATTACGAGACGGCCTATGGCCACATGTCGGCCTATGGACGCGGCATTAAGGCGGGCGTTCGCGTAAGCCAGGGTCAGGTCATCGGCTATGTCGGCACGACAGGACGTTCGACCGGCCCGCATCTCCACTACGAGATCGTCATCGACGGCGTTCAGGTGAACCCGGCGGGCGTGAAGCTCGACACTAACATGCCTCTGAATGGCAGGCTGCTCGCCGCATTCGAGCGGTCGCGCAGCGAAACCGATCAGCTGATGGCCAAGACGCCGCTCAACGCACCGGTCGAAACGGCCGAAGCTGATACGATCGCAACAGAACTGCGCGGCTCGCGCAACTAGGTGCCATTCAGCAAGATCATCTCAGCGCCCGCATCTGCGGATGCTCGCCCACCGCCCGGATCATCGCCTGCTGCTGAGCTGCAATCGGCACATCCCACACGAGGATCGTAGAGGTGACACTGCCAAGCAAACCATAGGCCGCGACCAGCTTCTCGGCATTGGCGCGAATATCATTGCACCAGGCCGACATGATACGGTCCAGACTGTCCTGACTAACTTGGCATCCGCCGTGGATACGGATGCCACGCTCAGCACGAACGTCAGACCGACCGACCAGACAGATCGACCAGGCAGATCGAACGAGCACGGAGCGTTTCATCGCAGGCCCTCCACGGGGCTGGTGCCGCGTCAAAACCACAACGGGTTGGCCGGTGATTTGTTCTGCCTAACCGGCCTGCGTCACGTAATCGCGGAGCGCCTGCGCCTCGTGTTCCGCCTCGTCGATACGCAATTTCACGACATCGCCGATCGAGATTATGCCGACCAGCCTGTCGCCATCCAGAATCGGCAAATGGCGGAAACGGCCATGCGTCATCTTCTCCATGACGCGACCGATGGAATCGTGAGGGGCCGCACTGACGACCTCAGATGTCATGAAATCCGCAGCTGGCATGGCGAGCGCACCGGCACCGTGCTTCGCCAACGCCAGCACGACATCCCGCTCCGAAAGCACGCCGGCGACCCGGCCATCAATACCCAGCACCAGAACCGCACCGATCTTGCGCGAAGCGAGTATGTCAACAACGCTGGATAGTGCGCTGTCAGGCCTCACAGAAATGATATCGGCGCCTTTGGATTTCAGGATGAGCGAGACAGTCATGTTCGTCTGCCGCTTGCGGCGGCCCTCCCGGTGAGATGCGGGATGCGGACGACTTGTGCGGGGCCAGCGTCCGTTACACCCGCGGGGGTGAAGACTGCGCCGCTTCAGCGGCTCTGGCAACAGGTTCTGCCGCGCACCACGACTTTAGCTTTAGTTTAGCAACATTGACTTTACACGCCAGCGACCGCTCGGCATGGATACGTCGTCAAAATATCACACTGTTGCAATGCGGGGCTATCATGCGTTCGATTTCATTGAGGTCTGTCTTTCTGGCTGGCAGTGCGGCTGCAGCGCTCCTGGCTCTGTTCCCTGCCAACGCCCAGGCGCCAGGCGCGGCAGAACCTGTTGCCAGAGCCGCTGAAGCGGCGCAGTCTTCACCCCCGCGGGTGTAACGGACGCTGGCCCCGCACAAGTCGTCCGCATCCC
>JBBRKH010000238.1:0-3867 GCA_038217965.1 Sphingomonadales bacterium
ATCGTTGGCCATCTTGGTGCAGCCAACTGCCAGCGTCGTGAGCACGCCTGCCACCTCGACCATGGCATCATGCGTTGCCAGCGCCTCGAACTTGTTGGGCGCCGAAACCCACGGCACACCGCCAGTCAGCTCCGCCAGCACCGCGCAGATCGCATTCGCAAAGCCCGGCGGCGCATTCAGCCCCGTGCCGACGGCCGTCCCGCCCTGGGCCAGGCGGGAAAGGCGCGGCCACACACCCGTCACCCGATCCGCGCCATCCTCCAGCGTCTGTGCCCAGGCGGACACTTCCTGCCCCAGCGTCACCGGCGTTGCGTCCATCAGATGCGTGCGCCCAATCTTCACGATGCCGGCCCATTCCGCCTCCTGGCGCCGGAAAGTCCCCGCCAGCCCCCGCAACGCCGGCAGCATCCGGTTGCGCAGCTCCAGTGCAACCGCAATGTGCATTGCTGTTGGAAAGCTGTCGTTGGAGGATTGCCCGCGGTTCACATCGTCGTTCGGGTGCACCGGAGCCTTGCCGCCACGCTGCCCCGTGAGCAACTCGTTCGCGCGCCCGGCCACCACCTCGTTCACGTTCATGTTGGTCTGCGTGCCTGATCCGGTCTGCCAGATGACCAGCGGAAACTGCGTATCATGCTGGCCGGACGCGACTTCGGCCGCAGCCGCTTCGATGGCATCCGCCAGCGCCGCATCCAGTCCATGCGCCCGGTTGACCCGGGCGGCGGCCTGCTTGATCAGCGCCAGCGCATGCACCAGCGGCAACGGCATTCGCTCGCCTGCGCCGTCGCCGATGGGAAAATTGCCGATCGAGCGCTGCGTCTGGGCGCCCCAGTAGGCATCGGCTGGAACATCGATCGGGCCGAGGCTGTCAGTTTCGGTGCGCATCGTCATTGCGATCCTTCTGGATTCTCAAGCAGTCAATACCACATCCCGCCTGGCACAACGCGTCCGGTGCCCATTCCGGAACAGGAGCAACTGCATGGCGCGCTGCGGCAAACCCGCAGCTATTTCTTGCGCTTGAAATCGAAGCTCACCACGTTGGAGCCGGGATCGCCCACCACCTCGGGCACGACCTCGGCCTGTGGCGCCTGATCCGGCATGGCGACAGCGAACTGCAACGCAAAATTCACCGCCGGGTCGACGAAACCGGAGATTGCCTTGTAGGGAATGTGCAGCTTCGCCGGCACCTGGTTGAAGGTCAGCCCAACTTCGAAATGCTCATCCTCGACTGCCAGGTCCCAATAGCGGTGCTGCAGAACGACCGTCATTTCCTCTGGATAGCGCTCCAGCAGATGCTTGGGCATTTCAACGCCGGGGAAGCGGGTGCGGAACGCGATGAAGAAATGGTGACTGCCCGGAAGCCCGCCGCCGGCCGCCACATCCAGCAACACCCTGCGCACCACGCCGCGCAGCGAATCCTGCACAATATCATCATAGGGGATGAGACTGTCGGGCGGCTCCGGGGATTCTGGCGGCTCGGTCATCATGTCACCTTCGGGGACGGCTGCTCCAAGTGGCCCCCAAAACTACAGGCGTCAAGACCGCAAGGCCCCATATCGGATGCAGGGAAAGTGGAGAGCTTCTGTTGCTCGGTGCTCTCCAAACCGCCGGTTTCCGATTCTGTTACCGGGTTCGGTCCGAACCCTGCTCAAGCGTTGTTACCAGACCTTGTGGGGTCTCAGTTACGCTGCAATCGCAAATGCCGAGTTATCGTTGGCATCTAAGGTTTTTGAACATTTTACGGGGTATTCAGCCCGGGCAAAAACACCGTCTTTGAACACACGTCGATCCTAGTTCGGCCCCATCACCTTTCCTGGTGCCCCGTGATGCTTCGCACCAGGGGGCCTTTCCTGCGCGGCCCCGTGATGCTTCGCACCAGGGGGCGTTGCTGCCCAGGACAGATGGTGGAGCCGCCGGGTACCGCCCCCGGGTCCGCTGCGTCTATTCCACGGCATCATTCATCGCCATCTTCATCCCGAAGGATGACACTCTCCATATAGCGCATCATTGCCCGCATGAGAAGGGCGCCGGTCAGCGAAGTTGGGCCAGGGCGAGATAGCGGTCAATCACCGCATCGTTGATCGCATCCCAATCATAGCACATCGCCCGATCGACCCCGACCGCGCCTGCCGCCGATCGTGCTTCCGGATCGGCGGCATAGGCTGCCAGCGCGTCGGCAAAACCGGCAATGTCCGAAGGCGTCACCAGCCGGCCGGAAACGCCGTCGGCCACCAGCGAGCTCGAACCGGTGGCGATCGCCGCCACCACCGGCAGCCGGCACGCCATTGCCTCCAGCGTCACATTGCCGAATGTCTCGGTGACCGATGGGTTGAAGAAGACATCAAATGAGGCGTAGGCGCGCGCCAGATCGGCGCCGCCCAGAAATCCGGTGAACACCGCGTCGGGCATTCGATCGGCCATCCAGTCGCCCGCCGGTCCTTCGCCTGCAATCACGAAGCGATGCGCCACCCCGCGCTCCGCCAGTTCGGCGCTGACGGCGGCCACGATGTCCAGCCCCTTTTCCAGCACCAGCCGGCCAACGAAACCGATGACCGCCACATCGTCGGCAATGCCAAGCCCTCGCCGCCACGCCATGTCGCGCGCCTCGGGCCGGAAGATGTGCCGGTCCACGCCCCGACTCCAGATCCGCACCGAATCCGAATACCCGCCTTCGCGAAGCACATCCGCCATGCTGTCCGAAGGCGCATAAATTTCCGCCAGGTCGCGGTAGAAAGCCTTCAGGCCGCGCTCCACCCCACGCCGCACGAAGCCCATCTTGTAATAGTCGAAGTAGGTTTCAAAGCGCGTGTGCACCGATGCCACCACCGGCAGATGCCGTCGCTTGGCCCAGCGCTTTGCGGCATGGCCCAGCCAGTCCGGCGCCGCAAGATGCACGATCGACGGGTGAAACCGCGCCAGATCGCGCGCCGCAGCTGGCGGAAGGCCGAGCGCCACGCGATACTCCCCCCGCCCCGGGATCGGCACAGACGGAACCGCAACCAGCGTGCCGGTCGGCGCAAAGGCCGGCGTCCGGCTGACCGGCGAATACACCCGCGCCTGCCCGCCACGAGCCTCGATCCGCCCGACAAGCCGGTTCAGCGCCTGGTTCGCGCCATCCTTCACATAATTGTAATTGCCGGAAAACAGCGCGACACGAAGCGCCGCCGGAGTGGACTGCATGGCCATGGCCTGTCGCTATGCGCGAACTGTGGCAGCTTGGCGGCATGAAAAGGGCCTGGCTGCGCGTGCAGCCAGGCCCGTATTTCAAAACCGACAGGGCTTAGGCGGCGACGTGTGCGGCGCGACGACGGCGCGCGGCAAAGCCAACCAGGCCGAAGCCGCCAATCATCATGCCCCAGGTGGCTGGCTCGGGGACGACCGCGAGATAGGTGAGTTGGTTAACGAACAGCTGATCGGTGTCGATCGTATCGAAAAGGAAGCCATTCCAGATCGTGCGCCCGCCATTGCCCAGCAAAATCGCAGCCTCGCCATTGCCGAATGTTCCTTCGATCGTGCCATCTGGCGAAAAATCCTTCGGAAAGGACTATTCGAAACGATGTCAATTGGTTGGCGAAAAATAGAGCCCGTGTGATTCCAGACGATAATCGCGCGAATGTAAAGATTTCCGACAAAAACCGCCCGATGTGCAGATTGAGCCGTCACACTTCCAGCGCGATAGGCAGCAGTGAAACCGCTCCGCAATGGGAAAAGGGCCCGGCCATTTCTGACCGAGCCCCTTTTCAACCCATGTGTTCGCTCAGGCGGCAACGGCACCCGAACGGCGACGGCGGGCGGCAAAACCGACCAGGCCAAAGCCGGAGATCAGCATCGCCCACGTGGCTGGCTCGGGAACGGCCGGGCCGGGTATGT
>JBBRKH010000239.1:0-3839 GCA_038217965.1 Sphingomonadales bacterium
GTAGCACGCCGAGCAGGCGCTTTGCCGGTGATTGGCCGGTTATGCCGCGCGCAGCGAGCAGCGAAGCAAGCAGGCCCATGACAATGCCGGCCGGCCCCCGCCGCCTGATAGCAAGCCCACCGAGAAGCGCGCCTGCGGCAATGGACATGCCTCGTTCGGAAGCTGCCAGATTGCGGCGCGGGGCGATCGCGGTACCCGGCGGCGACAAGCTGCTATCGATATCGGACATTGGCTGCTTTCCTTGGCGTTGCTACACAGGTTCAAAGCCCCGGCAGCCGCTGCGGTTCCCTTACAATCGACGCCGAAGCCGTGCGGCCGCAACACCTGCCACGAGCAACCCCAGGCCGGCACCGGCCAGTCCAAGTGCCGCCAGGGGTCGCATCTGCGCTTCCAGCCAGAGGCTTTGTCGGCGGACATGCTGCGGTTCCTGGCTTTCGATGGCGCCATCAACTCTCGGCGCATAAAGATTGTCCGCTGTGCCGGGTGGCGGGGCTCTTTCGCTTTGCTGGGCACGGGTGCCGAACGCCACCATGGCAAGATCGAGAAGGCTGGGCGCAAACAGGTTGCCGATGGCGGCGCCGGCACCGAAACCGCCCACCGTCAGTTCGCGTCGCGGCGTCTGCGTTGCAAAAAGGACTGCGCGCGCAACCAGGCGGGGATCATAGATCAGCGGCGGCAGTTTGGCCGGCGTGTCCATGCGATTGCGGGCATGGTCCGGGTAGGGCGTGTGCATGGCGGATGGCTTGATCAGCGTGATCGATATCGGCAGTGCGTCTCGCTGCACTTCGGTTCGCAATGCATCGGTGAAGCCTTTGACTGCATGTTTCATCGCCGAGTAGGGGCCTTGCAGGATCATTGCACGATCGCTGAGCACACTGCCGATGTTGATGATGGCTCCACCGCGGTTGCGCAGGTGCGCGAGCGCCGCAAGCGATCCGTTGACCGTGCCCCAGTAGCCGACATCGAAGACGCGACGCTGGTCTTCGATCGGTGTCTGAGCAAGTGTGCCGTAAGTTGCTGCTGCGGCGTTGTTCACCCAGGTATCGAAGCCGCCCATTTGCGATATTGCGGCTGCCACCAGTCTTTCCGCATAGTCGGCATCCGCCACATCGATCGCAAGGATGCCGACCTGCCCGCCGGCCTGCTCCAGACGCTGCTGGATTTCGCGCAGCGCCGTCTCGTTCCGCGCCACAAGCATCAGGCGTGCGCTGGCAGCGCTGGCAGCTTCTGCGATCGCCAGGCCGATGCCACTGGTTGCGCCGGTTACGACGATGCGTTGCTGTGAAAGCGGTTTCAGCGTGATTGTCATTGACGGTGCTCCGGTACGGTGTGGCTGCACAACCCGCAGGATGGCAGATCGTTCACATTTTTCTGTTTTTCGCGTGGAGCGCTATTTCGAGGCCGGCCGGGCGCTTGCACTCTGGGCGATGTCGGTCACCGATGCCGGCGGCACGCGCCCCGTTGGTTCCGCGCCGGTAAGCAGCCGGGCAGGCCATGTGTGCAGGCGCCGACAAGCAGCGGGTCGGCAATGCGCGCCTTGCTGCCGAGAACGGCTTTGCCGTCACGCTGCTGGCAGCACGGGTAGAGCCGGTGGGAGACAATCTGCCCTGTCCTCGCAAGGCGTCGGGCATTGGCAGCGCCCGGTCAGAGGTTGACCGTGACGCCGGATGGTTCCGTGTCTGCGGCGTCCCGGCACGCGAGGATCCGATAGGCGCCAGCTTCCAGATGCCACGCAGCACCCCGACGGATGCGCAAGCGCTGCAGCGGCACGGTCATGCGCAGGATTATCGTTTCGTCGGGCGCCAGTTCGCAGCGTGCAAAGCCAATGAGCTTGCGCGGCCATCGTTCGGCCGCCCCTGGCGGTGGTTCGGCAAACAGCAGCACCGAGTGGGCGGCCGCGCACGGGCCGACATTGGCAACGGCAATGGAGGCGCGAAGCGTATCGCCATGCCGCTGCACCTTCAACGCGCGGGTGGCAAAGTGGCTGTACGACAGGCCGTGCCCGAATGGGTAGCGTGGGGCGACGCCTTCCTGCAGCAGCTTGGGATAGCCGTGCCAGAGATCGTAGACAACGCTGTCGGCACTGCTGTCGAAATGCGGATAGTGGGCGGCATCTTTTGCAACGGTGAAGGGGAGCCGGCCGGACGGCGACACATCGCCGAACAGCAATCGTGCCAGAGCGCGGCCGCCTTCCATGCCGGAGTAGAAGGTCTGCACGATGGCCGATGCCCGTGCGCGCCAATCCTCGACCAGGATTGCCGATCCGGAGACGATGACGACGATGACCGGCCCCGCTGCGGCCGCGGCGGCGGCCTCTATCAGCGCGAGCTGCGCTGCCGGCAGGCCGAGATCGAACCGATCGCCGCCGCGCGCTTTTCTGCCGGTGGCTGATGCTGCTTTTGCTGGCCTGGCGTCATCGTCCTGACCAAGGGTCAGGTCGCCAGGAATATATTCACCTTCTTCGGTGGCAGTGGTGCCGACGACGATTACCACGGCATCGGCGACCGCTGCAGCGCGCGCCGCAGCGGACAGATCATCCTCGTTTCCGGTCAGCAATGCGTCCGGGCCAAGCATGTCGGCGAGGCCCTGCAGCGCCGTTGTCACATGGCGTGCGCGCACCCGCGAGGAGCCGAAATCGCCGGTGTTCTGCATGTCCGCGAGGTGTCCCAGCACCGCCAGACGCTTGATCCGGTTGCGGTCCAGCGGCAGCGCGCCGTCATTTTCCAGCAGCACGGCGGATTTCTCCGCCGCTTCGCATGCCAGCGCCACGTGGGCAGCGCACGACACCAGGCTTTCGGGATAGGCGGGCAGCGGATCTTCGGCGCCGAGTGCTCGATAGAGCGTGGTCAGGATCCGCCGGCAGGCCGTGTCGATCACAACAGGCTCGATCTGCCCGGCCTCGACTGCGGCGACCAGCTTTTCGCCCCATATCAGCGGTTCGGGGTTTTCGATATCGAGACCCGCCGAGGCGCCATAGAGGCGATAGACGCCCAGCACCCAGTCGGAATGGACGAAACCTTCAAAGCCCCACTCGCCGCGCAGGATATCGGTGAGCAAGTGGCGGTGCTGGCCGCAATATTCGCCGTTCAAGCGGTTGTAGGCGCTCATCACGCTCATGATGCCGGCGTCGATGATCTCGCGGAAATGCGGCAGATAGACTTCGTGCAGGGCCCGCTCATCGACCTGCACATCCACCTTGAAACGCGAATTCTCGATCGAGTTGACCGCGAAATGCTTGACGGTCGCGATGACATTGTGCGCCTGGATGCCGGTGCCCAGCGCGATGCCCATTTCGGCCAGGTGCACCGGATCTTCGCCATAGGTTTCCTGCGCCCTGCCCCATCCCGGATGGCGCAGCAGGTTGACGCAGACGGCACCTGAAAGATTGCACCCCTGGGCGCGAATTTCGACGCCCATGGCTTCGCCGATGCGGCGCTCGAGCGCGACGTCGAAGCTGGCACCGCGCGCCATGGTGCAGGGAAAGCAGGTCGACTGGCCGCGGGCGACACCGCGCGGGCCGTCGGTGAACCACAAGCACGGCACGCCCAATCGCGCGATGCCGCCTCCCGCGCGGTAGGGGCGCGCGGCCCAGACCTTGCCGTCTTCGGCAAATGCCTTGAAGAAGCCATTGCCCGACATCATCCCGACCTTTTCGGCCAGTGTCGCTTCGGCGATGATGCGTTCGACCGTGGCTTCAAGACCGGCTTCATCGAGCAGGTTGACGGGGTCATGCTCGGTCATCGATGCGCCTTGTTCTGCTTTCCTCGCACATGGCCCAGGCGATGCCCGCGCAACAGCGATTGATTGTGATAGACGCCGGCTCAGCCGAAGCTGTGCTC
>JBBRKH010000240.1:0-3834 GCA_038217965.1 Sphingomonadales bacterium
GGTGGACCTCGGCGGCGACCGCGATGCCGAAGCCGAGCCGGAGATTGCCTTCCATCTGGCGCACGCCCTGGCGGCTGGCGGCAACCTCCTCGCCGCGGTCGGCGGCATGTTCGCCGCCGCCGAAATCGTCCGTCCCTCGCATCCCCGGCCCTTTGCGCTGGGGGCAGCGTTTATCGTCGCCGACAATGCAGCGGGGCTTGGCGCGCTGATCGGGCCGGAGCTGCCACTTGCGCTGCTCAACGATCCGTCGTCGCTTGCCGTCGCGCTTTCGGTGGGCGATGCCACCACGCGTGGCACTGCCGACGCGGTGCTGGGCAATCCGCTGAACGCGCTTGCCTGGCTTGCCGGCGCCGTCGGCACCATTCCGGCTGGCAGCTGGGTGCTCACCGGTTCGATGGCAAAAGCGATCGCAGTGCCGCCGGGCAGCCGACTGCGGCTGGATACGGGGGTGTTCGGAACGGCTTCATTGCACTGCCGGGCGCGCCCATTACCATGAATGCGCGATATCCCCATCGCTTTAGTTATGCCGGCTGGCAGGCTTTTGAGTGGCGCCGGCACCCTGCGCGCGCCATCAATCCGGCGAGGCCGGCCAATCTGCACCCGGCGAGGACAATGCGATGCTGGTGGACCGGATCGAGGCAAAGTGGATCGATACGTTCGAAGCGGCCTTCCGGCTCTGCCAGGTGGCCGCCGGCGACGAAGTCGTCATCCTTTCCGAAAGCCAGAGCCGCGCCATCAACACCCATCTCGCCGAACTGGCGCTGCTGCGCATGGGCGCGCGCGCCTTTCACCTGATCGTGCCCACCCCTCGTCTGGATGCGCCGGTGCCGGTGCGGTCGACTGGATCTTCGAATGCGCTGCAGGGCAGCGCATCGGTGCTGGCTGCGCTGAAGGCGTCGAAGCTGGTGGTCGATCTGACCGTCGAGGGCCTGATGCACAGCGACGAAACGCCGGAAATCCTGGGTGCCGGCAGCCGCATCCTGTATATTTCGAACGAGCACCCCGAAGCGCTGGAGCGCATGGCGCCCGATGCCGAACTCATCCCTCGCGTGCTAAGGGGCAGGGCCATGATGCAGGCGGCGAAGGCGATGCATGTCAGCAGCCCGGCAGGCACCGATCTTGCCATCGGCCTGGAAGGCGCGCGTATCGGCGGCAATCTGGGCGCTGCGGTGCAGCCGGGAACGCTCGCCACCTGGCCCGGTGGCATCTGCTCCTGCTTCCCGGCGCGCGGCACGGTATCGGGCACGCTGGTGCTCGATGAGGGCGACATCAACATCACCTTCAAGCGCTACTTGGAAAAGCCGGTGACGCTCAGGATCGACAAGGATTATGTGACCGCGGTGGAAGGCAAGGGAACCGACGCCGATCTGATGCGCGCCTATTTCGATGCCTGGGCCGATCCGGAGGCCTATGGCACCAGCCACGTCGGCTGGGGGATGAATCCCGGTGCGCGCTGGGAATCGCTGATGCTGTATGACAAGGGCCAGGTGAATGGGATCGAATGCCGGGCCTTTGCCGGCAATTTCCTGTTTTCCACTGGTGCCAACCCTTTTGCCGACCGCCACACGCTCGGCCATTTCGACCTGCCCGTGCGCAATTGCACCATCACGCTAGATGGTTCGCCGGTTGTTGTGGGCGGCAGACTCGTGCCTGAGCTTGCCTGACGGTGCATATCGGCGACCTGTGGGTGGACGTTCGGGGCACGGGGGACACGCTGCTGTTTCTGCACGGCATCGGCGGCAATCATCGCAACTGGGCGCCGCAGCTGGCGCACTTCGGCGGCGTGTGGAAAGCCGCAGCCTGGGACGCGCGAGGCTATGGTGACAGCGCCGGGAAAGTGGCGCGGTTCGAGGATTTTGCGGACGATGCAGCCGGGGTGATTGCCGCGCTCGGTTCGCCGGCCCACGTCGTCGGGCTTTCGATGGGCGGCCGCATCGCGCTCGATCTGGTGAAGCGCCATCCCGGGCATGTTCGCAGCCTGACCCTGGCCGACACCAGCGCCGGATCGGCCGCCACCGCCGCGCCCGAGAAAGTTGCGGCATTCCTCGCGCTTCGGCTGAAGCCGCTGGTGGAGGATGGGCTGACTCCCGCAGACATCGCCGGGTCGATCGTCGCCGAAATCGCCGGCCCGTCGATCTCGGTTGATGGGCGCGAAAGCCTGCTGGACAGCCACCGCCGCCTGCGCACGGACGGCTATGTGGCGGCGATGCGTGCGGTGACCGATTTCACCGATTTCCCGCCCTTCGAAAGCATAAGGGTCCCGACGCTGGTGCTGACCGGAAGCGAAGACCGTGTGGCACCACCCGCCCACGCGCGGATGATGGCGGAGAGAATTCCGGGCGCACGGTTCGTGGAGCTGGCCGGAGCAGGCCACATCTCCAACATCGAAGCGCCGGCGGCTTTCAATGCCGCGCTGGCAGCCTTTCTCGACAGCGTGGCATGAAGGCACTCTGCCTCGCGCGCTATCCCGACGGGTTGCCGGTCGCCAGCGATTTCGCCTTGCGCGAAATGCCTGCTCCGGTGCCCGGCCCCGGCGAAATTCTGGTGCAGGTGACTCATCTGTCGATGGACCCGATGCCGCGCATGAGGATGCAGGCAAAGCCGCCCTTTGGCCCGCCGATCGCGCTTGATGTGCCGGTCGAGGGTCGCGGCGTCGGGCGTGTTCTTGCCTCCGGCGCGCCCGGCTTCGCGCCCGGCGACCATGTCGTCGGCGAGCTTGGCTGGCGCACGCGTGCGGCACTGCCGGCCGCTGCCCTGACCCGGATCGAGGGTTCCTTCCCGCACCATCATCTGAACGCACTTGGCGCAACGGGTCTTGCCGCATGGTTCGTCGTCGAAAGCCTCTTGCTTCGCGCCGGCCAGACCCTGCTGGTAGCGCCGGCGGCAGGCGCTGTCGGCAGCCTCGTCTGCCAGATTGCGCGGGCACAGGTGCCCGACCTGCGGATCGTCGGGACGGCGATGGGGGATGTGCAGGCAGCATTTCTGCGGTCGCTGCAGGTCGAGCCGCTGACGGCTGACGCCGACTGGCCGGGGCCGGGCGGGATCGACCGCATGGTGGACGGAGTAGGCGGCGTGTTCCATGATCGGATGCTGCCGCACCTCTCGAATCGTGCGCGCGTTCTGCTGCTGGGGTTCGTGTCGGGCTACGCCGGTGACGCTCTGCCAAGCTATGGCAATGCCGGTGCCGTGCTGATGAAGCGCGCGACGCTGGAAGGCTTTCTGCTGGCAGACCATATGGACCGCGCGACCGAGGCGCGCGCCGGGATTGCGGCGATGCTGGCGGATGCGAGATTGCGCCCGGCAGAAACGCTGCATCATGGCCTGGCAAGTGCAGCGACGGCCTTTGCCGGCTTGTTCGCCGACGCCCCGCCCGGCAAGCAGATCGTGATACTGGAGGATGCCGAATGAACGAGGGACCTGATCTGCCGCAGACCATGCAGGCGGTGCTGCTGACAGGCTACGGCGGGCCGGAAAATCTGAAGCTGGCGCAGGTGCCGCTGCCGCAGATGGCGCCGCACAACGAAGTGCTCATCGAAGTGAAGGCAGCCGGGCTAAACCCATTCGAGGCGAAGCTGCGGCGCGGCTGGCTGCAGGGCCTGTTCCAGCTGCCGATGCCGCATGTATTGGGCACCGATGTTGCCGGCGTCGTGGTGCGCAAGGGATTCGACGTGTCGGAGCTGGAAATCGGCGACCGGGTTTATGGCCTGCTCGATCCGATGCGGCAGGGGTGCTATGCCGGCTATGTCGCAGCGCCGGGCTATCTGGTGCGCCGCATGCCCGCCAACCTGGATTTCGCGGAAGCTGCCGCGGTTCCGATGGCCGCCTGCACCGCCT
>JBBRKH010000241.1:0-3833 GCA_038217965.1 Sphingomonadales bacterium
GGATCGATGTTCTTCGGCACGATGATCGTCGTCCCCGGAGGCGGCGGAGCGCTGCTGCTGCCAGACCAGCCGCCGGTCCGCAGCGGCTGTGCCGTTCCGTTGGGCAGCACCATGAAAATCCGGTCCCGGTCCGCTGTCGAAAGTGTGCCGCCGGCCTCGCGCAGGTAGCTGGCGCTCGGCTTGCCTTCCACGAACTGCAGCGCGCTCGGATTGTTCACATCGCCCAGCGTCAGCACGAAATTCGGCCGCTTCGGAACGAATATCGCGTCACCCGGCTCCAGAATGGTGTCGAGATCCGGGCGCACCGCCAGCACCCGTGGATCGGCCTCCACCACAACCCGGCCGGGCGCCTCGGCTCCTGCCAGCGTCTGGATCAGCGCCGCCGCACCGGCCAGACCGTCGGAGCTCGTTTCGGTGGACCGGGCAGCAATCGCCAGCAGGCTGTTGTTCAGCTCGCGTGCCGTGCGGCGGTAGCCTTCCTCCTGGCTATCCTTGACGCTGCGGCGGGTGAACACCGTGCCATACGGATAGGCATAGTCCGAAAGACCACCGGCGCGGGTGAGGAGTTGCAACAGGCTTTCCCCCTTGCGGATGGCATAGAGGCCAGGCCGCGCCACTTCGCCGGTGAGCAAAACCCCGGAGCCTTCGAAGATCGGCTGCTGCGCATTGAAGCGGATATCATCGCCCGGCCCGATCGAAGTCAGCGCCAGAACCGACCCCGATTCATCGGCCTGCACGCGCTCCGACGAGCCGAAGGCGGCGCGATTGATATCGAGGATGAGGTCGCGATTGCCCGAGAGCATGCCGTCGGCAACCAGCGACAGATCGCGCGCCGTGACCCTGCCCGCGACCGGATAGGCGCCTGGCCGCCGCACGGAACCGCCGACGCTGACCGAGCTTTCGATGAGAATGGCGAGCAGCTCCGGCTCGTCTTCGAACACTTGCGGACATTGGGGATCGCGATCGTCGGCGTCGCGACGCACCAGCTGCTCGACGCCCCGAGCACCGCCCTGCCCCAGGGCGCCACCGATTGTACCGATTTCCGCGCCAGAACTCGTGACCACCACAAAGCCGCCACGTGTGACCGCATTGAAACGCGCCGCTTCCGTACCCCTGACGAGAGACACCAGCCTGTTCAACGACTTGCACTGCGGCAGCACGTTGTTCTGGCCGAGCACCACCTGGCGCACCGGAGCGCTGTTCATGAACTCGATGTCTCGCCTCGAGAAGATGAACAGCCGATCCTCGCTCTGCAGCCGCATCGACGGCCGCTCGCGAAGTTCGCGCGACAGGTTGACGGTGGTGAACACGCGCGCACCAGTAGACGCATCGCGCCGCACCAGGACGGCGGCGAGCTGATAGCTGTCCGGCCGCAGATCCTCCGGAGCGCCCACCAGCTCTGCAATGGTGCCAGCTGCGACAAGCGGTCGGGCACCGGGGTTGTCCACATGGCCAGCCAGCGAGACCCGCCCGCTGGCGCCGCCGGCCGATCCCCCCACCAGCTGCACCGCGTCGCCGCCCAGCACATTGCTCGATTGTGATGCGGCACGAACGAAGGTTTCCGTGCCGTCCGCGGCGATGCGGCTGATGACGATCTGCGCGCCGCGCTGGCGGATCGGTCCGCCGGCAAAGGACACCACAGTGCCGACGGTTGCACCACCGCGCAGCTCGTAGATGCCGGGCCGCGCAACTGTGCCGGTTACTGCAACCGTCGGCCCGATCACCGGCACAATCACCCGGTCGCCATCGCGGAGGCGGATGCTGGACGGTGCACCGATCCCGAGCAATCCATAGAGATCGACCGTCACCGTGCCACCGCCAGAGCGGACCACGCGCACCTGGCGCAGCGAACCACTGCGACGAACCCCCCCGGCCTGGGCAATCGCCGTGCCGATATCGGCCAGCGATGTCATGCTGAACTGGCCGGGGCGCTCCACCTCGCCGCCCACGAACACGCTTATGGCCCGCACATCGCCCACCGAGATATACACGTTGGTTGCCAGCAGGGTGCGCCGGGTTTCCGCCGCGAGCTCTGCCCGCACCCCGCCGACCGTGCGGCCAGCGGCCTGAATCGGGCGCAGCTGACCCACGGCGATGCGGCCATCGCGCTCTACCCGCACCGTCTGGCTGCTGTTGGTGGCGCCGCGAAAACTGATCTGCAGCTCATCACCGATGCCAAGCACATAATCATCACCGATGGCACCGGTGCGAACACCGGTCGGCGAGGGCGCGGACTGGAAATAATCATAACCGAACTGGCGCAGGTTGCTGTCTTGCAGGCGCTGGCGATAGTCCTGCTCTATGGGCGATGGCTGATAAAGCTCCGCCAGATCCAGTCTGGCCTGCGCGCGCCTCACCTGCTGCTCTTCCGCCGTGTCGACCCGTGTTGCCTGTGCTGAAAAAACATCTCCCGCTACACCCTGCGCGGCCGGCTGTGTTGTCGTCTGGGTCGAAGGAAGGCCGCCCTGCGCCGCACCGATCTGGCCCTGCAGCGATTGCACGAGCCTTGGGTCGAGCGACTGTGCGGGCAGAGCAACGGCCAGAAGCAGGAACAGGCCGGCGGACACTCCGCGTGCAATCGCCAGCATATTCGACAAGAAATTCTCTCCGCGCCCCAAACCGTGCAGGCTTTCCATTGCTCTAGAAAGCCGCCGCAGGCAGGTCAACCAGCGGCGATAACCGATGCCACTTCTTCGGCGACCACGGAATCCGCGTGCAGCTGCCGCGGCTCTGCCGCAGCGGCGATCGGCGCGCCTGTACCGGCGTTATCCACCGACAGCCCGAGGCTCTGCACCGATGGCACCAGCACCAGGCAGAGCGCAGCGCCGGCCACCAGGGCCGCTTCCCCCCACTGCAAACGCGAGCGAGGCAGGCGGCGAGGCACAATGGAGGGAGACACAGATTGCAACGGTTCAGCCGATCGACCGCCATTGAGGTCGGCACTGGCAGCAATGGCCAAGGGCATTGCAATCACCGGATTGCCAATCTCCGATGCGTCGATCACGGAACAAGCATCGTGCCCATGCGCCAAGGACGTTGCGCCATGTCCCAGACAGGTAACCATACAAAATTCACTCCAGCAATCACACGGGGGCCCACCGCAGCAGACCAGTCGCCGAGTGATCTCCATCAGCACAGCGAAAGCTCCATACTTTAGCATCCATGAACAAATGACGACAACAGGTCGCGGCCGACGAAACCTATGCATCCAACTCGGTTAACGCTCAATCCATCGCTTTGCTCCGTGGCAAAACTCACAATCATGCATTGTTCAACGATTCGGGACCGTGCCGCGAACCAGCGCCGCATAGTCCGTCATCAACTGTCGGGTCAGATCCCCGACTTCGAACTGCCAGGGGCCAACGCTGCCAACAGGTGTCACCTCGGCCGCGCTGCCGGTCAGAAAACACTGCTCGAAATGTTCGAGCTCTTCTGGCCATATGATCCGTTCCACCACCTCGATGCCGCGCCTGGCGGCGAGATCGATTACCGTTCGCCGCGTGATACCATCAAGAAAGCAATCCGGCGTCGGGGTGTGCAGCTTGCCATCGGCGACGAAAAACACATTGGCGCCGGTTGCCTCAGCCACCTGCCCGCGCCAATCCAGCATGAGCGCATCATCATAGCCATGATCCGCCGCGTGGTGTTTGGAGAGCGTGCAGATCATGTAGAGCCCCGCCGCCTTCGATGCAGTCGGCGCAGTGTAGGGGGCCGGGCGACGCCATCGCGCAATCTCCAGCCGCAGGCCCTTGGCCAGCGCCTCGGCGCCGAAATAGGCGCCCCAGGTCCAGCAAGAAATGGCGAGATGAAT
Organism: Sphingomonadales bacterium; assembly: GCA_038217965.1. GTDB lineage: Bacteria > Pseudomonadota > Alphaproteobacteria > Sphingomonadales > Sphingomonadaceae > Sandaracinobacteroides. The sequence goes on from JBBRKH010000241.1 coordinate 3,812, forward strand.
TTTCGAGCGCGGCGCCGCCACC
>JBBRKH010000242.1:0-3828 GCA_038217965.1 Sphingomonadales bacterium
CGTCGCCACCACGGCGAAGGCAACCTGGCGCGCCCCCTTGTAGGAGGCGACCAGCGGCGATTCTCCCTGTTCGATGCGATAATAGATGTTTTCCAGCACAACGATCGCGTCATCGACCACCAGGCCGATTGCCAGCACGAATGCCAGCAAGGTCAGCAGGTTGAGCGAATAATCCAGCGCGTAAAGGACGCCGAAGGTGGCAATCAGGCAGATCGGCACCGTGATGGCCGGGATAAGTGTTGCGCGCAGTGACCCCAGGAAGATGAAAATGACGAGAACAACCAGCACGGCCGCTTCGGCGAGCGTGATCCACACATTGCGAATGGCGCGATCGATGAACTGCGAGCTGTCGAAGCTGACAGCCAGTTCCATTCCCTCGGGCAGCATGGGCAGCACGCGCTGCATTTCCGCCTTCACATCGTTGGCCACCGAAAGCGTGTTGGCGCCTGATTGCCGCACGATGCCCATGCCGATGGCCAGCTCGCCATTGGAGCGGAAGAAATTGTAGCGATTTTCGGGCTCCAGCGCGACGCGGGTGACATCGCCGAGACGCACCAGATAGCCGTCGGTGCCGCGCGCCACCACCAGCTGCTGAAACTGTTGCGGCGTGTTGAACTGGCGGGTCACCCGCACCGTGAGATTGGTGGACTGGCCCTCGATCCGACCGGCCGGAAGCTCGACATTCTGCCGCCTGAGCGCCTGCTCGATGTCGCCGGTCGTCAACCCGTAGGCCGCCAGCTTCTGCCGCTCGATCCAGATGCGCATGGCCGGCCTGGCTGCGCCACCCACCTGCACGCGCGAAACACCATCGACCGAACTGAAACGATCGACCAGAACGCGCTCGGCATAGTCCGTAAGCTGCATCCGGGTCCAGCCGGGGTGGATGATGTTCATCCACAGGATCGGTTGCGCATCGACATCGACCTTGCTGATTTCCGGCGGATCGGCCTCTTGGGGCAGATTGTCGAGCACGTTCGAAACCCGGTCGCGCACGTCGTTTGCAGCAGCGTCGATGTCGCGGGTGGCGGAAAATTCGAGCGTGATGCTGGAGCGCCCATCGCGCGAACGGGAGATGATGGATTCAATGCCCTCGATACCGGAAATGCGATCCTCGATGATCTGGGTGATCTGGTTTTCGACGACCTGCGCATTGGCACCGCGATAGGTGGTGTCGACGGAGACGATCGGCGGCTCGATTGCCGGCAGATCGCGCACCGGCAGCCGCGTGTAGGCAACGAGGCCGACGAGCACCAGCAGGAGCGACATCACTGCGGCAAGCACCGGCCGCTTCACCGACAGGTCGGACAGAATCACGCCTCGGCGCCGAGAGCAGGGCGGGCAGCCGGTCGATCGGCTGCAACCGGCTTCACCGGGCCGGCACTTCGCAGCTTGACGGTGCCTTCCGTGACGATCCTGTCACCTTCGGCAAGACCCGACAATATTTCGATCCGCCCTTCGCGTCGGGTGCCGATCGTGACCTCCTGCCGGTCGGCTTCATCCTGGGCAGACACTTTCCAGACATAGGTGCCGCTGCCTTCGCCGACTACGGCAAGCTCGGGAACCACAAGCGCCCGGCGCGGCCGCTGGCGGACCTCTACGGTCATCAGCATGCCCGGGCGCAGCCGCAGATCCGGATTGGGAATGATGGCGCGCGCCGTTGCCGCACGGGTAACAGGATCGACCAGCGGATCGATGCTGGAAACCTTGCCGCGGAACACTTCGCCCGGATAGGCGGCGGCCCGCGCCTCGATTTCGAGGCCCGGCGAAAGCGCCGCAAGGAAGGTTTCCGGAACCGGAAAATCCAGCTTGATCCTGCTGTGATCGACGATGGTCGCAACCGTGGTCCCGGCATTCACCACGGCACCCGGCGATATGCGGCGCAGCGAAAGCCAGCCGGAAAAGGGCGCGCGGATGACCCGGTCGCCAATCTGCGAGCGGGCGCCGGCGCCCTGCGCGCGGGCAACATCGACTGCCGCCTGCTGCTCGTCCACACGCGCACGGGTTGCAAAGCCCTGCTTCTGCAGGGCGCGCAGCCGCTGCAGCTGCGATTCCGCCTCGCGCAGGCGGGCCTGGCTTTCGTTGAGGCTGGCGCCCTGCTCGGTGCGCACAAGCTCGGCGATAACGGCACCTTTGGGAACATAGGCGCCGTCGCCGAAATTGATTCTCGAAATGCGCTCGGTGACGGTGGAGTTGAGATCGGCCTGCTCGTTCGCGTTTGCGCTGCCGATCGCCTCTACCCGGTCGAACAGTTCAGCCGACGACACAGCCCCCACCACGACGGTGGGGGCGCGCGCGCCGCCGGGCCCACCTTCGCGACCACCGGCAGATTTCGCGCCGGCACGCCCCTTGCCATCACCGCTCTCCGGCAGCAGCGAACAGCCCGACAGCGCAGCAAGAGCGAGCGACAGCATGAGCAGGACTGGCAACGGGCGGGTCAAACGCAGCTCCGCTGAATACGGGTGATGGGCGGTCGGGCGTTTGTGCAATGGCGGCATTTCACTCGCTAAGCAATCAGCCGATGAACACGCACTGAAAGGTGCGGCAATGGCGACAACGGCCGATACGCAATGCCGAGCGAATAGCTTGAGGCGAACGAGCCTCACGGTCACCCAATCGAAAATTGGATAATCTGCCCCATGTTCAGACAGTTACACAGGGATCCGGCGCTCCCCATATTCCATGCTGGCCTACGCCCGCGCCCCCTCGTTCACCTCCACATTGTTGTGCCGCAACGCTGTCAGCACCGTCTTCACGATCGCTGCTGCATCCAGCCCGGCTTCGGCATACTGCTTCGCCGGATTGTCGTGATCCTGGAAGAAGTCCGGCAGGCGCATGGTGCGGATTTTCAGGCCGCCGTCGGTGAGGCCTTCGTCGGAGGCCAGCGTCAGCACGTGCGCGCCGAAGCCGCCGATGGCGCCTTCCTCGATGGTGACGACGACTTCGTGGCTCAGGCAGAGCTTGCGGATCAGCGCCTCATCCAGCGGCTTGGCGAAGCGCATGTCGGCCACTGTGGTGGACAACCCCTTGGCATCCAGCTCGTCGGCGGCCTTCAAAGCTTCGTGCAGGCGGGTGCCGAGCGAGAGGATGGCAACCGTTTTCCCGTCCCGCACGATGCGGCCCTTGCCGATTTCCAGCCGCACGGGAGGATCGGGCAGCGCGATTCCAACACCTTCACCGCGCGGATACCGCACCGCGCTCGGGCCGCTGTCGTGCATCGCGCAGGTGTGCACCATGTTCACAAGTTCCGCCTCGTCAGCCGCGGCCATCACCACGAAATTGGGCAGGGTGCACAGATAGGTGACATCGAAAGCGCCGGCGTGGGTGCAACCATCGGCACCCACAAGGCCCGCACGGTCTATCGCAAACCGGACGGGCAAATTCTGGATCGCCACATCGTGCACCACCTGATCATAGGCGCGCTGCAGGAAGGTGGAGTAGATGGTCGCAAACGGCCGATAACCCTGCGCCGCCAGTCCGGCCGAGAAGGTGACAGCATGCTGCTCGGCAATGCCGACGTCGAAGGTGCGCGTGGGAAACTCCTTGGCGAACTTGTCCAGCCCCGTGCCCGAAGGCATCGCCGCAGTAATCGCCAGTATCTTGTCGTCGCGCCGCGCTTCATCGATCAGCGCTTTTGCAAAGACATTGGTGTAGCTCGGCGGTCCCGCCGGACCCTTCGATTGCACACCCGTCACCACGTCGAACTTGGTGACCCCGTGATATTTGTCGGCCGCGGCCTCGGCAAAGCTGTAGCCCTTGCCCTTCTTCGTCACGACATGGATCAGGCACGGGCCTTCTGCGGCATCGCGCACATTCTCCAGAATCGGCACC
>JBBRKH010000243.1:0-3826 GCA_038217965.1 Sphingomonadales bacterium
CGCCTGCCCGGATGCATTGGGGCTCGCCACGCCCATGGCGGTGATGGTGGGCACCGGCCTGGGCGCCATGAACGGCATCCTGTTCAAGAATGCCTCGGCGCTGGAGGACGCCACCAAACTCGACGTCATCATTTTTGACAAGACCGGCACGCTCACCATCGGCAAACCGGAAGTCGTGGAGATGGTGACGGCCGAAGGCATCACGCAAGACGCGCTGCTGCTCGCGGCCGCCGCCGTCGAACAGGGGTCCGCCCACCCGCTCGCGCAGGCCATCCTGCGCCGGGCCTCAAAGCTTGCCGTAGTCGCGCCGACGGGTTTCAAAAGCATCGATGGCATGGGCGCGCAAGCAGAAACCGCCGGCGGCCCGGTTTTCCTCGGCAACCGTCTGCTGATGGATACGCAAAAGCTTGCGCTGGGGGCCCTCGAGGCCGAAGCCGCCCGGCTGCAGGGCGAAGGCCGAACCGTGGTGCACGTGGCACAGAACGGAAAGGTGATCGGGATCATCGCCATCGCCGACGCGGCGAGGCCAACCGCCAAGGCCGCCGTAGCAAAGCTGCGCGAACGCGGTATCGAGGTGGTGATGCTGACCGGCGACAACGCCGGCACCGCCAAGCGTATCGCCGCGGACCTCGGCATCGACAGCGTGCTGGCCGACGTGCTGCCGGGCCAGAAGGCCGCGAAAGTGAAGGAGCTGCAGGCGACGGGCAAGAAGGTCGGGATGGTCGGCGACGGTGTCAACGACGCGCCGGCGCTGACCCAGGCGAACGTCGGCTTTGCCATCGGCGCCGGCACGGACGTGGCGATGGAAAGCGCCGATGTCGTGCTGATGAAGAGCGATCCGTACGATATCGTCGCCGCGATCGAATTGTCGCGCGCAACCTTACGCAAGATGCACCAGAATCTGTGGTGGGCGGTGGGCTACAACGTGATCGCGTTTCCGCTCGCCGCAGGTGTCCTCTACCCGTTCGTGCTCAGCCCCGCGATCGCAGCGCTGTCGATGTCGGGCAGTTCCGCGGTCGTTGCGATCAATGCGCTGCTGCTCAAGCGGACCAAGTTGGCGGGTATCCATCGGCCTGGCGAGCCTGCCAAGCCTGGCAAGAAGGGGGCGCCCACAGTGGCGGCAACCCCCCAGGCAGACAAGAAGGCAGCCGCGTGACAATCAATGCCGAGCGCACAGCGGCTGTGCCCATGCTCGCCGCTTTTTACGCAATCGGTCGGTTTGGGCGTGGTGCTTCCGTTTTTCCCGGTCTGAGCACGATCCCATAAAGGCGGCAACATGACACCGGCGAATGACGCTGTGTTTTTGCTCGACGTAGATAACACGCTGCTCGATAACGATCGCATCGTGGCTGATCTCAACGATCACTTGCGGCGAGGGTTTGGCGGTGAAAGCCGCGACCGGTACTGGAAAATCTTCGAAGCGCTGCGCGTTGAAGCGGCCGAGGGTCGCGTGCTGATTTATCTGAACAAGGAGCAGATGCTGAAGGAAGTTGAAAGCCGCTATCCAGCACGCCATTACGTCATGGTGGACGACAAGCTGCGCATTTGGGCGGCGATGAGTTGAATGTTAACGCAGCACAATAATCGTGGCCGCCACCGAAAAGCGACGCATGACGAAAATCAACTAAGGAACCATCATATGCAAGCGGAACACGATATCGTACTGATCACGGGCTCTAGTGGCCGCATTGGCGCTGCGGTCATGCGCCGATTGCGCGGACGTTTTTCGGATGTCGTAGGTTTCGATCGCCAGGCGCCCGCTCCTCCGCCACGCGACTGCATCTTCATACCGGTCGACATCACTTCGGATCAGAGCGTTCAGGAGGGCCTACGTGTCCTCGGCGACCATCATGGTCGCCACATCGCTTCGGTGATTCACTTGGCGGCCTATTACGACTTTCTCGGCAAGCCGAGCTCAAAATACGATGAGATCACGGTCGAGGGCACTCGGCGGCTGCTGCGTGCGCTGCGCCACGGATTCGAGGTTGAGCAGTTCGTGTTCTCGAGCACGATGCTCGTCCACGCACCCGGCGAGCCGGGCCTATTCATTACCGAGGATTCACCGATCGAGCCGACTTGGGCCTATCCGGAATCGAAGGTCCGCACCGAGGCAGTCATCCGGGCGGAACGCGACGCCATTCCCACCGTAATACTGCGTTTCGCCGGCGTCTATGACGACGTCTGCCACTCGCCGCCGCTGGCCCACCAGATCCAGCGGATCTACGAGCGGCAGCTCGCCGGTCACCTGTACTCCGGCGAGACCTCGCACGGCCAGGCCTTCCTCCACCTGGAGGATGCGGTCGACGCTATCGAACGGGCCGTGGAGCAGCGCGCCCGTCTGCCGGCCGAGTCCACGATCCTTATCGGCGAGCCGGACACGCTGAGCTACGATGAACTGCAGCACACGTTTTCGCGTCTGATTCACGATGAATCCTGGGAGACGCACAACGTTCCCGGGCTGATCGCAAAAGCCGGCGCGTGGGTTCAGGATCGCATGCCCGGTCAGGATCCGTTCATCAAGCCGTGGATGATCGACCGCGCCAACGACCACTACGCCCTCGACATCACACACGCGCGCACCGTGCTCGACTGGACGCCCCGTCGATCGCTGCGACAGACCATGCCAAAGATGGTGGCGGCATTGAAGGCCGATCCTGCGGGTTGGTACCGCGAGCACGGCCTGGAGCTGCCCTCAGCATTGATGAAGACGGCGCAGAGCACTGTGCCGATGGCGCCCGCGCAGCCCGAACCTGCCCGCCATCCTGAGCATGCGTCCGTGCCAAGGCATGAGCACTTGCATCCGCACGGAGGAGATGCCGGCTCCGCCGGGACGGTCGAACCGGCTCCCGCACAGGGCTGCGCGACACATGCCTGCCCGATGCATCCGGAGGTCTGCCAGTCCTCGCCGGGCAACTGTCCGCGTTGCGGCACGGCCCTGGAACCCTCCGAACCGGCGCAGACGGCCGAATATACCTGCCCCATGCACCCCGAGGTGGTGGCCCGCGAACCGGGCCGCTGCCCCAAGTGCGGCATGGCGCTGGAGCTGCGCACAGCCTCGTCCGAAGACCATAGCGAACATAGCGAACACGCCGGCCATGACCCGGCGATGTCGGCCGGGGAGGCCGTGGAATACACCTGCCCGATGCACCCCGAGGTGGCGGCCCGCGAACCGGGCAGCTGCCCCAAGTGCGGCATGGCGCTGGTGCCGCGCGGCGAGTCGATGCAGCACGATGGTGAACATCCGGACATGATGGTCGAGGACCATCGCAAGATGCTGTGGCCGCACTATCTCAACCTGATGCTTGGGTTCTGGCTGCTGACCAGCCCGTTCACGCTGGGCTACCTGAGTGATTTCGTGCCCGATGCCAACCAGTTGCGAGTCATGGCCGAGCGCGGGCTGCCGGCGTTCGAACTGCGCAACCTGCTGATGACTTGGAGCGATGTCATCAGCGGCATTCTGGTGATCGTGTTCAGTATATTGTCCGCCAATGCTTGGCGTCGCTATCCCTGGGCGCAGTGGGCCAACGCTTTCGTTGGCCTGTGGCTGATGTTCGCGCCGCTGGTATTCTGGACGCCGTTGCCGGAGGCCTATGCCAATGGGACGCTGGTCGGTGGGCTGGTGATCGCGCTTTCCGTGCTGATCCCGATGATGCCGGGCATGAGCATGGCCGGCATGATGGGCAAGCCGGACGTGCCGCCGGGCTGGGCCTATACGCCGTCGAGCTGGCTGCAGCGCATGCCGATTGCGGTGCTCGCGCTGATCGGGTTTCTCATCGCACGCATTCTCGGGGCCTATCAGCTCGGCCATATCGATACGGTCTGGGAA
>JBBRKH010000244.1:0-3822 GCA_038217965.1 Sphingomonadales bacterium
TGGTGCAGCGCTTGCCGCCGGTGCCAGTGTCGGTGTGCTAAGCCTTTGATGCCGCACAGCGGGTGCTTGACTTGTTCCCCGAAGTTCCCTTAATGTTCTTGCCATGTTCCAAGGTCTGGCGGGATTGCGATAGATGCTCACGCGCAAGCAACATGAACTGCTGCTGTTCATCAATGGGCGGCTGGGTGAAACCGGCGTTTCCCCGTCGTTTGAGGAAATGAAGGATGCGCTGGATTTGAAATCCAAATCCGGCGTGCATCGGCTGATCGGCGCACTTGAGGAGCGGCAGTTTCTGCGTCGCCTGCCCAATCGGGCGCGCGCGTTGGAGATCGTGCGGCTGCCCGAGGACGCGGTGCCGGTGCGCGCCAGCGCCAGTGTCGCTGATCTGGCGCACGCCCGGGCGCGTGCGGCCGATCGCCATGCTCCTTTCCGCTCGGTGCCGTTTGTTGGCCGGATTGCCGCCGGTTTGCCGATCGAAGCGCTGGAAGATCATGAGGAGCTTGCGGTTCCGGCCACCCTGCTCGGCCCGGGTGAGCATTATGCCTTGCAGGTAGTGGGTGATTCGATGATCGACGCCGGCATCTTCGACGGCGATTTCGCGCTGATCCGCAAGGCAGACGAAGCGCGCGACGGCGACATCGTCGTTGCCCTCATAGACAACAGCGAGGCGACGCTGAAATATCTGCACCGGAACAAGGGCATGATCCGGCTGGACCCGGCCAATGCCGCGTTCGAGCCACAATTGTATCTGCCGTCGCGGGTGAAGATTCAGGGCAGGCTGGCGGGGCTTCTGCGCCGGTATTGAGAGTGGGCGCTGGCCGGGCCCAGGAGCAACCCGTAGACGCTACAACCGCGCGAGGGATGCAGGCTTCAAAGTGACCCGCACTCGACCGGCGGCATCTGGCGGACTGAGTGCGGTCGTCGCGAATGCAATCTGCCTGCCGGACTGGAGCGATGCCACCGGTGGCCGGATGCTCCAGCTTGAAAGAACCGCGCCGTTGCTTTCGAGCAGCTCGAGCCCGATCGGCGGGACGGCCAGCGTACCTTTTGTGGCGTTGGCAATGGTTCCGCTGATGGTCCAGACGGAGCCGCCACCGGGAATGCCTTCCTTTCGTGCCGCTACAGCCAGAGTGAGGCGGCTGGCAGGCGCCTGCGGCACGGTGATTGCGGGCAGCGAAACCGAGGGCCATTGCAGCGTAGCGAAATCCGCCCGAAACCCGGATGGGAAGTGCGGCTGTGCCCAGGGCGCCAGCGGAGGCAGGCCGAAGTCCTCGGGGTCCACGACGTTGGCCCCAACCAGGGCATAGCATGCCGCCGCGCCAGCCAGCACAGCCAGCAACCAGGGCCAGCGACGACGCTTTGCCAGGCGAGCCTCTCCGGTTTCAGCAGGTTCGACGGGAGCTTCGGGAGCTTCGGCATTCCGCGTTCGTGCAAACGCGGCCGGCACCGGTGCTGCTCGCAGGACAGCTTCGCCGAGCGGCGGGCCGGGATCGAAAATTTCCTCCTCCGCTTCGGGGGTGGCCAGCCAGACCTCCTGGCAACGGCGGCAGCGAACCTTGCGCGGGCGGAGCAACAGATCGCCGTGTGGACCCTCATCGGCCGGCCACGTGCCGGCATCGACCTGATATCGAGCGCTACAGCTTGGGCATTGGAGCAGCATGACTGCGATAAGACCACAAGATGTGGTGGCAGGCAAGCTTGCGTCACCGGCCGGGTTTGCGCCGCACGATAGAGCGGGTTAGACAGCCGCGATGTCGCCCACCCGCACCCAGAACCGCAACCGGCGACGTTCACGCAGCGTGGTGTGGTGGTTGTGGCGGATGCTGATGGCGGCCCTGCTGCTGCTGCTTGCGGGCTTTGCCTGGTTTGTGCTGGCGGCGCCCGGGCCGGCCGACCTCGCGATCCGCACCGATGGGGTTGCCGTGCTCACCGGCGGGGCCGGGCGCAGCGCGCGTGGACTGGAAGTGATGCAGGCCGGATCCGCGCGGCGCATGCTGATATCGGGGGCGGATCGGGTGGCGACGCCAGAAGAGGTGCGCGTGGCGGCCGGCATATCGCCGCCGATGTTCGCCTGCTGCGTCGATCTGGGGTTTGTGGCGGAAGACACGCGATCCAATGCGGCAGAGGTCGCAAGCTGGGCGCGCAAGCACCGGATGCAATCCATCCGCCTCGTGACATCGAGTTTTCACATGCAGCGCGCGGAAGCGGAAATCGCTGCCCGGCTGGGCGCGGACGTGCGGATCGTTGCCGATGGTGTGCCGCAACCACGACCGTTGTGGCGCATGGGCGAAGAATATCTGAAGCTCATAATATCGCGAGCGATGTTGCTGATGCGCCCACCATCGATGCGGCAAGCCTGATGCCATTCTTGCGCAATATTTTGTTTTTGCTGGCATTTCTGCCCGGAGCTGCACTGATCACCCTGTTGATCGCGCTGGTATCCCCGTTTTCGGCCAAGGCAATCGTCTGGGGTTCGCACAAATGGTCGGTCTGGTTCGTCTGGTGCGCGCGGGTGCTTCATGGCGTCAATCTGGTGATCCGCGGCGACATTCCGCAGTCCGGCGTTATCGTCGCGCTGAAGCACCAGTCGGCGTTCGAAACCTTTCTCACGCTCTTCCTGTTCGATTGGCCCGCAGTGGTGATGAAGGCGGAACTGCGGAAAATTCCGGTGTGGGGATATGTTTCATGGCGCCACGGCAGCATCTTTGTCGAGCGCAACAAGGGCGGGGCGGCGCTGAAATCCATGCTTCGGCAGGCACGACAGCGGGTCGGCGAGGGCCGACCGATCGTGATGTTCCCCGAAGGCACGCGCGTGCCTGCAGGCGAATGCCCGCCGCTGAAGGCAGGATTGTTTGCGGTGTATTCCGTGCTCAAGCTGCCGGTGGTGCCGGTGGCGCTCAATTCCGGGCTGGTATGGGGCAAGGCCGCGATGCGGCAGCGGGGCACCGTGACCCTGGCATTTCAGCAGGCCGTGCCGCCCGGCCTGCCGCGTGAGGATTTTGAAGCCCGTGTGCATGCCGCAATCAACGCCGATCCGGTGTCGGTTGCTCCGGTGTTGGTTGCACCGGTGTTGGTTGCTCCGGTGTTGGTTGCATTGTGAGGCGGCGCTTTCCGCTGTGGATGGCCCTGCTGCCGCTGGCGGGCGGCGCGCTGCTCTGGTTTTTCCTGTGGAGCGGGCATCGCGACAGGCTGTTGGCCGACATGCAGCGACTGCTGCCGGAAGGCACGGCTATTGCGACCGGCGGCTTTCCCTATCGGCTGGAAGCAACGGTGGCGCCGCTGAAAGTCGTTCGCCAGGACGTCGCCTTGCAAAGCCGGATCACGGCGCGCTTGCTTTCCGTCAACCGCCAGCCCTGGCAGCCCGATCGGCAAGTGCTGAACCTTGCGGATTCGATTGCTTCGCTGAAGCTGACGCCGCTGGCGGGCGCCACTCTGGCGATTGCCGCCGCAGAGGCGCAGGCCAGCCTCAGGATGGAGGCCGGGAAGATTGCCCGACTGTCGGTTAAGTGGGAGCTGCCCGAAGTGGCTTCGGGCCTGCTGACCGGAGAGCTGAAAGCCAGCTCGATGGAAGCGCATTTCCGCGAGACACCCGCAACCGGCGGGGGCAGCAGCCCGCGCCTGCCGACACAGGATCAGTTCGTGGTGTCCGCAGTGGCCGTGCGATCCGGCGCCGGTGATCCGCTGGACATGCAGCTGGACGGCGAAATCACCGGGCGCGCGCCGATCAGAAGCTTTGCGATTTGGGCCGATGGCGGCACGGTCGAAATTCGCTCGTTGCTGCTGTCGGACGCTACCGGCGAAGTGGCGCGCATCGTGGCAACG
>JBBRKH010000245.1:0-3783 GCA_038217965.1 Sphingomonadales bacterium
CCCGCCGGCGGGACGCGACCGCGTTGCTGCAGATACGGGCACGCGGCGCGCTGCGGGTGCACAGCAAGCGCGCAGGCAGCGTCGGCTGATCATTGCCTGTCCTCCCGGCCCGGACCGTTTTCACTTCGGCTGAAAACGGCCTAGACCGGCAGCGGCTCATATCCGGCACCCTTTGAAACGGAGATTTCCATGCAGAACACCGCTTTGGCCAGCACGATTGCACTGGCATTTGCATTGACCGCCTGTGCGACACCGACCCCGCAGGCTGCAAAGCCACTGCCGGCGCCCACCGGCGGCGTGGCGCTTGCCGGCGGCGTATGGAAGATCGTCGAGATCGCAGGGGTGCCGGTGCTTCCCCAAGTGCCGGTCACCATCGAATTCAAGGACGGCCGGGTGTTCGGAGCCGGAAGCTGCAACCGCTTCACTGGCGGCTACGTGGCGGGAGCTGCCTTCGAGATCAAGCTTGGCATGATGGCGTCCACGATGATGGCCTGCCCGGATCCGCAGATGCGGCAGGAACAGGCGCTGCTTGCGCTGCTTGGAAACGTGAAAGGCTACCGCATCGACGCCAGCGGCCACCTCGTGCTGACCGCCGCCGATGGCCGCACGCTGAAAGCCCGTCGCTAGGCGCTATTGCGGGGATAGGCGCTATTGCGAGCGCATCGACACGATCTTGCCGGGGCTGCGGGGCGGCTCGCCCTTCGGCAGGGCGTCGATATGCTCCATGCCTTCGCTCACCTGGCCCCAGACGGTATATTGGCCATCAAGAAACCCTGCATCACCGAAGCAGACGAAGAACTGGCTGTTGGCGCTGTTCGGAGCAGACGTGCGGGCCATCGAACAGGTGCCTTTCACATGCGGCTCGGCGGAAAACTCCGCTTTCAGATCCGGCAGCTTCGAGCCACCGGTGCCGGTGCCGTTGGGGCAGCCGCCCTGCGCCATGAAGCCCGGGATCACCCGGTGAAAGGCGACGCCATCGTAGAAACCGCTATCGGCAAGCTCGACCAGGCGTGCCACATGGCCGGGAGCAAGGTCGGCCCGCAACGTGATGGTGACGTCGCCGCTATCAAGGGTCATCTTCAGTGCGTCTGCCATGGAATTGCGGCCTTTCTGGTGTGAGCTTTCGGCTCCCCGTGCCAGCAAGGCTGCGGATTTGCCACCCGATTCGCGGCAGTCCGTCGCAAAGGCCGCTTGATTCCTTCGGCAATGCTGCGATTTGTGCCGGCGTGACTTCTGCCGACCGCTCCATTGTGCTGGCCGTTGTGCTGCTGTCGGCCACCAATCCGGCGCAGGCGCAGCAAGCGGCACCGGCCGCTGCACCGCTGCTCGACCCGCTCGATGGCAGCGCACTGGCGCCGATAGATTTCGGCCCGCCCATCATCATGCCGCCGGTGGCCCCACCCGCTGCCGATCTGCTTGCGCCGCTGGAGCCGCTCAGTGGGTTCGATCCGGCCGCGCGCAACGATTTCACCTTCACCGGCGTTGCCGAAGCCGGTGTGCGCTACAGCGTATCGGTGACCGGGCTTGCGCCGACCCGGCTGGGATCGCAGTTCCGGCGCATTTCCGCGCTGTTCCAGGGGCAGAACCGTCCGGCAACACCTGCCCTGCTGGCATCGAGAACCAACGCCGACAAGGCGCTGTTGCAGCGGCTGCTGCTGTCCGAAGGCTGGTATGGCGCCACCACTGACGCATCGATCACCGCCAATGCCAATAGCAGCGCAAAGGTGGAATTGATCACGCAGCCGGCAGACCGCTACCGCTGGCGCGATATCGTGCTGGACATCATTCCCGAAGAGAATCCGGAGCTGAAAGAAGGCTTTGGACTGCAGATCGGCGACCCCATCCGGGCGATTGCCGTGGAGGAGGCTGAAGGTGCCCTGCGGCTGAAACTGACCGAGGCAGGATATCCGTTTCCGGAAATCGGCGCGCGCGATGTGGTGCTGGACACCGAAACACCCACCGGCACCTATCTGTTGACCGGAGACATCGGGCTGCGCGGACGCTTCGGGGCCATCAGCATGGTAGGCTTTCAGCCGTTTGACGAGGCGCATGCGCAGGTGATCGCCCGCTTCGAGCCCGGCCAGATCTACAGCTCGGCGCTGGTGGACGATCTGCGCCGGGCGATGATCGACACGCAGCTGTTCGCCGGGGTGACCGTGACGCCGGTCGATACCGGCAAGCGCGAGGCGGACGGCACGGCGATTACCGACATCCGGATCAACGGCAATGCCGGGCCGCTGCGGCGGTTGTCCGGGCAGATCGGCTATTCCAGCGGCGAGGGCGCCCGCGCCGAAGCGCTCTGGCGGCATCGCAATCTGTGGCGGCCGCAGGGGGAATTTACCGCGCGGCTGGTGGTCGGCACGCAGGAGCAGCGCGTCGCCGCCGAAATGCAGAAGCGAAACTTCGGCCTTCGGGACCGCACGCTTTCGATGCTGGCAGACATCACGAACATCGAGCGACCAGCCGTCGAAGCCCGTACGGCGACCCTGTCCGCCTCGTTGGCCAGGCTGTCCACGCCCATCTGGCAGAAGCGCTGGACCTACAGCTTCGGCGCGGAAATCCTGGCCTCGGACGAGCTTGATCGCTCCAATGCGGAACTCAACGACCGGCAGGTGTATTTCATCGCTGCGCTGCCGGTGTCCGCCGGCTTCGATGCCTCCGACGATCTGCTCGATCCGCAGCAGGGCTTCCGGGTCAATCTGGCGGCAACGCCGGAGATTTCGCGCACCGGCGATCAGACCGCAAGCTATGGCCGCTTCATCGCCGACGCCAGCGCCTATCGTGCTGTGCGCCGGAATTTCGTGCTGGCGGGGCGCATACGGCTGGGCAGCATCATCGGCGTCGAGCGCGATGAAGTCGCCCCGACCAGGCGGCTCTATGCCGGCGGCGGCGGCTCGGTTCGCGGCTATGATTTCCAGGGCGTCGGGCCAACCGGCAGCAACGAGCGCCCGTCGGGCGGACGCGGCCTGTTCGAAGCCAGCATGGAGGGCCGCTACCGGTTCGGAAATTTCGGTGTCGTCGGATTTGTGGATGCCGGATCACTTTCGGAAAATTCCATGCCGACGCTGTCCGGCACGCAGTTCGGCATCGGGGTCGGCGGCCGCTATTTCACCGGTTTCGGCCCGATCAGGATCGATGTTGCGCGGGCGCTCAACCGTGGCCCACGCGATCCCAAGCTCGGGCTGTATATCTCCATCGGGCAGGCATTCTGACGATGGCCAGCGTGCCGCCCGAAGCTGCACCGGCCCGCTCGGGTTGGCGTTGGCTCTGGCTGATCCTTGTCATCGTGCCGCTGCTGCTCGCCTCTGCAGTTCCGGTCGGGCTCTGGTGGCTGGCCGAAACATCGGGCGGGCGCAGCTTCGTCGCGCGGCAGGTGGCCGGTCTGGAGCCAAACTCGGGCCTGCGTTTTGAAGTGGGCAGCATCGAAGGCAGCCTGCTGTCCCGCTTCGAGATGCGCGATGTGATCGTGCGCGATCTGGACGGCATTCTTGCGACCATCCCGCTGGCGCGGATCGACTGGGAGCCGCTGACCCTGGTGCGCAACACGGTCAGCATCAATCGGCTGGACATACCGGAGCTTGCCCTGCTCCGGATGTGGCGCATCAATCCGCGCGATCCAGACGAGCCACTGCTCCCCGATATCGATGCGCGCATCGGTCGTTTCGAGATAACAAGGCTGCGCATCGAGAAGCCGGTTTTCGGAACGGCGGAAACCCTGTTTGCCGCCGGCCGTGTCGACATTCGCAGTGGTCGCCTGCTGCTGGACATGCGTGCCACTGCCAG
>JBBRKH010000246.1:0-3777 GCA_038217965.1 Sphingomonadales bacterium
CATGAACATAATCTTCGATCATCACCTGAACACCGAGGCGGAAGTGCCAGAAAACGCTCAGGATGAATAGCAGAAGCGGAATGGCGACAACCGGCTGTGCAATCCAGGCGATCACGCTGGAGTGGCTGAGCGAGGGCAGCAGGATGAGCGACATGATGAACCACAGCATGAGCACCACATTGCCGACCGCGGTGACGCGTTGCATCCACCAGTGGTGCACACCGGATTTCGCGCTGCCGAGGCCGCGAACGGTCTTCAGATCCGATGCGCTGGTAAATTTCGTGGCCATCAGCGAATGCCCGATCCGAGGAGGAATACCGACCAGAAGACTATGGTGAGGATGATGGCTCCGATGAACACCCAGGTGGCCGACAGCTTCGATGCCGCCAGCGCAAAGCCGCGGCCGCTGTCCATCACGAGGTGGCGCAGGCCCGAGCAAAGATGCTGGAAAAACACCCAGCTGAGGCCCACCCAGACGATCCAGCCGATGGGGCCAGACGCAATGGTCTCAAAGCTTGTGTAGGCATCCTTGCCCGATGCGGCGGCGGCCAGCCACCAGGTGAACAGAACGACCCCGCCGAAGGCCAGCGCATTGCCGGTGACCCGATGCGCGATGGAAGTCGCCATGTGCACGCGCCATTTCCAGATGGAGAGGTGCGGGGAAAGGGGTCGGTTGCTTGCCATGTGTGAAGTTTCGCGCCTCAGTGGTGTGCCGGAGCACTGGAATACTTTGTGCCGGGGTGCAACCTTTACGCGTTGTCGCGGGGGGAGGTGCGGCACATCCAGCGCTCCGGTGCTGATGATCGGCTCGCCTCAACCCCGTCCCTGAATGGGAGGGGTTTTCAGTGGCTTTGCTACAGCAGCGTGCGTTCAAGGGCGGGATGACGGTGGAGCACGCCCTCCTTGCAGGACGGGCACGCCATGCTGGCGAGGAAGTGCTGACGCATCGCTGTGGTTGGCAGCGGGAAGCTCATGGAATGGGCCGTTCTGCGAGCCGAAGGAAAGTGCTGTAGCGGGGGTTGTCCACCGCCAGGCGGGCGAGCACGGCAGCGCGGATGGCCTGCTGCACGGCTGCATCTTCGGGGCTTGTTTCGCCGCTGCGCAGCGCTGCGCAGAGCGCGTTTGCGCCACCGAACGGCGCCAAGGCTGCCGCCTCGGCGATCGCCGGAGCCTGCTCCAGCTCGCGCAGCACGATGCCCAATGTGTTGCCGGCCACCTTGGCGTGGAAGGCCAGGCGGCCCGAAAGCGCAGCTTCGGCCTCCTTCAGATACAGTTGCACGGCAACGAGCAGCTGGGCGGTTGTCGGGTGACCCATCACAGTTCTGCGAATGCGACAAGGTAGACGAGGTCGGCGGCGACTTCGGAAACGCGGCGGCCGATGGCGGCGCGCTCCACCGACGGAACGCGCCCGGAGACATGATCGTCGGCCAGCTGCAGGCAGCTCAGGCCCCATTTCAGAGTGCCATAGACTTCCCAGATGTGCAGTTCGTGCAGCCCGATTTCGGTGCCTGCGTGGGCGTAGGCGCAAAGCAGGTCTTCGCGGGTGCCGAAGCCGCCGACCGGACGTTGCCAATGCCCGAAACGCCAGGCCTGCACGCAGAGCCAGCCAAGGTCTTCGGCCGGAACCGAGAGGTGGGCGAGTTCCCAGTCGAGCACGGCAGCCAGGCCCTGCTGGTCTATCAGCAGATTTCCCGAACGGAAGTCGCCGTGCGCGAGACAGGTTGGCGGCGCAGTCGGCATCCGGGGCCTGAGCCAGGCGAAGGCGAGATCGAAGGCGGGAACATCGACGCCGAGCGTGCGATAGAGCGCGAACATGGCCGCCAGAAGTGCCACGCCATTGCCGCCGGGAAGCGGCAGGTCTGCCCAGTTGTCGACGGGGGCAGCGTGCAGCCTGGCGAGCGCATCGGCGCATTGGCCGGTGAGTGCGCTTCGGGCAGCTTCATGGTCTGGCGAACGAAGCCATCTTGGGGCCAACGCTTCGCCGGCGACGAAGCCGGTGATGACGCCGTCACCCAGCGGCCCGCAGGCGTCTGTTGTGGCGATCACCGGGGCGACAGGAACGCCGAGCAGTGCAGCGCGCTGCTGGACCGCGGCCTGCACGCTGCGGCTGAGGCCAGCATGTTCGGTGCTGGCCGTGCGCTGAAAGACATATCGGGCAGCAGCGCCGTCGTGCACCGTATCCAGCCGATATGTTGCGGATGATGCGCCGCCGGAAAGCGGGACGACCGCTTCGATCGCGGTGGCTTCGGGCAGCATGGCGGCAAGGGCAGCCTTGCCTTCGGGTGACGCCGGGTCAAGCAGGCCAACGCTCACCGCCGCGCCCGCAGCGCATAACCATACTCATCGCGCCACATCGCGCCATCCTGCCAGCTTTCGACATAGTGCGCTTCCCGCAGGAACCCGAGTCGTTCGAGCAGGGCCTGCGCGTCGGCATTGCGCGTGTCGGTGATGGCGACAATCCGGTGCAGGCCGAACGGCCCGAGCAGATGCTCCACAAGGCGTCCGACGGCTTCGCGCGCAATGCCCTTCTTGCGCCACACCGGGTGCATTTCAAAGCCTATCTCTGCCTGTGCCGGCGCGGAACGGCCGGCGCCCGCGCTGCCGAAATTCACTCCGATGTCGCCGATGACGCTGCCGCCGCGCACGGCATCGCGGTCGACAATCATGAACTGGTGCCAGCCGGGGCGGCTGCCGGGAGCAACGCCGGCCATTTCGCTCACCTGCCTGCGCGCATGATCTAGCCCGAATATCACCGACTGCATCGGCGATGCGGCGCGGATGGCGTGCCAGGCAACGGCATCGCCGATTTCGGCCGGGCGCACGATGAGACGCGGCGTCTGCATCCGCCATTCGCTGCCGGGGCGCGTGGCCACCGGATCAGGCGCCCGCGAGCCGGCGGCGCTGTGGCGGTTTGACAAGGGCGCCTTGCCTGACCCACGCAATCGCAATGCTGACTGCCATGATTCGCTCCCTTTTGCGGCAAGACTATCGCGACTTCCGGATGGCGCAAGCCCTCAACTTGCACCATCGCCCTTGAGCTGGATCGAGCCACTGGCGGCCTTGCTCGTGCTGGCGAATGTGGCGCTCGTCGTGCGGCGCTCGCTGTGGAACTATGCCTTCGGGATTGCTGCCGTCGGCCTGTATGCTTTCGTGTTCCTGGAGTCCCGCCTGTATGCAGCGGCAGGTTTGCAGCTGCTGTTCCTTGGATTGAACCTGTACGGGCTGGCAACATGGCGTGCGTCGCAGGCAGCGGATGGCGCGGTGCTGGTCGAGCGACTGGACGTTCGCCAGATCTGGCTGACCGGGCTGGCCGCTGCGGCAATGGCTGGCGCCATCGGCCTGCTGCTGGTGCGCACGACCGATGCGGCGATGCCGTGGTGGGACAGCGGCAACACGGCGCTGGCACTGGCGGCACAATATTGGCAGGCGCGTCGCAAGGTGGAATGCTGGCCGTTGTGGGTGCTGGTCAACATCGGGTCGGCGGGGCTTTATGCCACGCAGGCGCTCTGGTTTACATCGGCGGTATACGCCGTGCTGCTGTTTGTGGCGCTGTGGGGCTGGCGCGAATGGGCAAGGGCATCCAGATGATCCGGGTGGTGCTTTCGGGCGTGGAGAGCGTCGGCAAATCGCAGCTGGCGGTATGGTTGGCAGCCATATCGGGCGGAATTGTGGTGCCGGAATTCGGGCGCAGCTATACCGAAGGGCTTGCACGGCCGCTGACGTTGCAGGATCATCGAGCGATTGCACAGGGGCATGCCGAACAGGCAGAAGCGGCCG
>JBBRKH010000247.1:0-3747 GCA_038217965.1 Sphingomonadales bacterium
GGAGTCTGGCAGGGGTGAAGGGAGATTATCCCCCTTCCAGCCTGCCCCAGCGCAGGCTGGGGCCGGAGGCAAACTCCGCTCAATTCCCCCGCAGCCAGGCGCTGGCTTTGGGGTTGGCGCCTTGCCGTTGCGGTTCCAGCAGGCTGTAGACGACGGCGTTTTCGGTGACGCGCTGCACATAGGTGCGCGTTTCCTGGATCGGGATCATCTCCACCCAGTCGATCGGATCGACGGTGGTGCGCGGGTCGCCGTTGGCGTTGAGCCATTTCCGCACATTGCCGGCGCCGGCGTTGTAGGCGGCGACGGCGAGCGCGGCGTTGGAGAAATTGTCCCGTCGCAGCCCGATGTAATAGCTGCCGAAGGTGATGTTGTAGGCGGGATCGGAAAACAGCCGTTCGCCGTCGTAGGTCTGGCCGAGCTTTGTCGCGACGTCGCGGGCGGTGGCGGGCATCAGCTGCATCAGGCCGCGCGCGCCGGCGCTGGAGATGGCGGTGCGGTCGAAGCTGGATTCCTGGCGGGCGATGGCGTGTGCGATGATCCACTCGCGCGACGGCACGGAAGCGTTGGCCGGAAGCCTCGGGTAGGCCTTGTCGAAGGTGCCCATGTCGCCGCGCGGGCGGGCGGTTTTCCAGGTCCACACCCCCATGTCGGGGCGGTTGATGGAGGCGCCATAATCGGCTGCGAGCCGTGCCTCGCCGGGGGTGGCCACGGCTTCGGCCAGCGCGCGGACAAACATCGATTCGCGCTCGCGGCTGTCCATCGCATTGAGGAGCGCAACGGCCTTGCGCAGGGATGACTGCTCGAAGCGGGCGCGGTCGGCGTCGGTGATGGCGGTGGTGGTCGGCTTGGGGAGGGCGGGGAGGCGGCCGAGCTCCTCGGCAGCGAGCTGGCCGTAATAATAATCGAAATGCTGGGCGGAGCGCTCGAACGATGCGCGGGCTTCGGCCTGGTTCCCGCGGGCCTTTTCGGCGCGGCCGAGCCAATAGTCGCCGCGCGAGCGGCTGATCGGCGTGGTGACGGCGGCGTTGAACGCCTTGAAGTGGCGGGCGGCGTCGTCGGCGCGGTTCATCCGGCGCAGATAGAGCCAGCCGGCCAGCCACTCCGTGTCAGACAGATCGATGCGTTGGGAAAGCGGCAGCGCGGCAAGGTCGGCGTTGGGGGCGAAGGTCTTGTGATTGCCGAGCAGGCGGGCGGCGGTGAGCGCATCGCCGCGGCGCATGGCGGCGCGGCCGAGCGCCAGGCGCTTTTCCAGCCATGTCTCGGGGGCGGTAACCTGGCCGGGTTCGATGTCGCCGCGCGCCAGCAGGGCTTCGGCTTCGGCGAGGCGGCCCTTGCGTTCGAGCCAGAGCGCGCGATCGTAGGTCAGCCCGGGGTTGCGGCGGTGGCTGGCGGGCACGGATGCGATACGGCCTTCGGCGTCGGCCGCGCCGGTGCGCAGCGCGATGCGGGCCTGGGTGAGGGCGCGTTCGGGATCGTCGAGGCGGGGAAGCAGGCGGGCGGCGGCGCTGGTCTGGCCGGCCCAGAGCAGGGCATCGGCGCGCTTTGCGTGATCGGCGCGCGAGAAGCTGCCGGCAAAGCGGGCATCGATGGCGGCTTCCAGTTCGGGGGTCATGCCGGTGCGGGTCCAGGCGAGGCGGGCCTGCTCGGTCGCCTGCGTGCCGCCGGAGACGAGGGCAAAGCGCCCCTGTCCGTTGGCGGTGGCGGGGGGCAGGCGCTGGAAAAATGCGCGGGCGTCGGCGTCTGACGTCAGCGGGTCGGCGGCCTGTGCCTCGGCGCGGCGGCGGATGCCGGCGAGCTGCGGCCAGCCCGCATGGGAAGTGATGAAGGCGGCCTGGGTCTGAAGCGGGGGGGCGACATCAATGCTTGGCCGCGTCCGGCGAAGCCAGTCCCAGGTGGCCAGCGATTGCGCGGTGGGCGTTGGGGCGTTGACGGGGGCGAAGCTGGCGCCACTGTCGAATGTGGAAAACATCTGGCCGAGCCAGGCGCGCGATGCGGCATCGGTCTGGGCGACGACCGGGATTGCGAAGGTGGCAGCCAGAAAGGGGGCGAGGAGGGCGGCGAGCAGCCGGAGTTGCACAGACATGCCGATGTCTTTAGGCAAGCGGTTCGCATGCGCCAAGTCAAAGCGGCGCTGCTTTTGCCCGCTTCGGCACCCACAGGTATCCGCCATGACGCTCTTCACCGGCTCCATTCCCGCACTTGTCACCCCGTTCCGCGACGGCCGGGTGGACGAGAAGGCGTTTGCGGCGCTGGTGGAATGGCAGATCGAGCAGGGATCGAGCGGGCTGGTGCCTTGCGGGACCACGGGGGAGTCGGCGACGCTTTCCATCGAGGAGCATGACCATGTGGTGGCGCTGACGGTGCAGGCGGCGCGGGGGCGGGTGCCGGTGATCGCCGGCTGCGGATCGAACGACACGCGCGTTGCCGAGCATCATATTGCGCAGGCGGCGGCAGCGGGGGCGGATGCGGCGCTGGTCGTTTGCCCCTACTATAACAAGCCGGGGCAGCGCGGGCTGATTGCGCATTTCCGCGCGCTGGCAGAGCGGAGCGCGCTGCCGATTCTCATCTACAACATCCCTGGCCGCAGCGGGATCGACATGACGACGGAGACGATGGCGGAACTTGCCGGGCACCCGGCGATTGTGGGATGCAAGGAATCGACCGGCGACATCAACCGGATCAGCGAAATACGGCACATGGTGGGCCATGATTTCTGCATTCTCTCGGGGAACGACTATATGTCGCTGGGGGCGATGGCGCATGGAGCGCACGGGGCGATTTCGGTGACCGCCAATGTGGCGCCGGCGTTGAACGCGAGCCTGGTGGCGGCCTGCGCTGCGGGCGATTATGCTGGCGCGCTGGCGTTGCAGGATCAACTGTGGCCGCTGCACCAGGCGCTTTTTTCCGACGCCAGCCCCGGGCCGACGAAATATGCGCTTTCGCTGATGGGCCGGATGGCGGCGGATGTGCGGCTGCCGGTGGTGGCGCCTTCCGCCATTTCGCGCGCGATTGTGGACACGGCGATGGCCTGTGCGGGCATCACGCCCTGATGGCCCGGCCCCGACATGCGACCGTGAAAACCAAGGTTGTCGCTGAAAACCGCCGCGCCCGCTTCGAATATGCGGTGGATGAGGTTTTCGAGGCGGGCATCATGCTGGCCGGCACCGAAGTGAAGGCGTTGCGCTTTGGCGAAGGTTCGATTGCCGAAAGCTATGCCGAAGTGAAGGACGGCGAGGTGTGGCTGATCAACGCCAACATTCCGGAATTCAGTCACGGCAACCGCAACAACCACGAGCCCAAGCGGCCGCGCAAACTGCTGCTGCGGGAGCGCGAGATCATCAAGCTGCACAGCGCGGTGTCGCGGCAGGGCATGACGCTGGTGCCCTTGAGCGTGTATTTCAACGATCGCGGGCGAGCGAAGGTGGAGCTGGCGCTGGCCAAGGGCCGCAAGATGCACGACAAGCGCGAGCACCAGAAAGAGCAGGACTGGAAGCGCGAACAGGGCCGGGTGATGCGCGACCGGGGTTGAGACGCGGCGCGAGCGGGGTTGGTCGCGGCGCGAGCGGGCCCGCTGGTTGTGGGCCCAAGCGAAAACCGCGGGGCGGCCAGGCGCATCAGGCGTGTGTCGGTTGCCGCCGGCCGGCGGCAAAGCCGACCAGACCGAAACCGGCGATTAGCATCGCCCAGGTCGAGGCTTCCGGAATGGGTGCAAAGATCACGCCGTCGACCAACGGATCGTTGAAGCCG
>JBBRKH010000248.1:0-3741 GCA_038217965.1 Sphingomonadales bacterium
CCAGCGCCGCGATGCCATCGGCAATGGCAAAAATCCCGAACCAGATGACCAGAGACAGGCCGGCCAGCAGCGGATTGACGAAGCAAATGATACCGAAAAGGATCGCGAAAGTGCCGCGCAGCGCAATCGCCCACCAGCGACGCTCCAGATACTGGTTCAGGGCATCGCCCATTGCCGCCGTCGCCATCTCATTGTCTCCCCATGATCATTGGCTTCCCATGAGTTGTGCAATCATCAGCGGCACAAGCCACCCCGCTGCGGCAAGCTTGTCAGCAGATCAGCCGCGAATCAACACGGGCCTTTCGCCTGCGCGGCCTTCGACCAGCAGCGTGACGCCACCGGATGTCGGCCTGAACCCCGCACCGATGAGCGCCAGCTGCACAAACCGGTTGCCGGTATCCAGTCGCAAGCCGGCACGGTATCGACCATCGCGCCATAGCCAGAGATCGAGAGCTGCCTGCCCGCCATCGGCCGCAAGCGGCACGAACATGGCAGCCTCGTCGCAGCGTGGCGAGCCGGACAGCGGCGGCGTGTCGCCGATCAGCGGCAGGCCCTTCAGCTGCGCGCGGACGCTCCCTTCGGCAGACACGCATCCTGCCACCGTGTCGAACACGACCGAGACATTGGAAAAGGCCAGGTCGACATCGGGTATGGGGGCGGGCAGCACCGTGAGCAGCAGATCGCCGTTCAGTCCGTCGATGCGCTGCACCCGCCGGTTGCCGCCGATGGTGCCTGCCAGCCTGGGCTGCAGGCGGGCGAAGCCGAGGTCTGCCTTGCCGCGCAGCAGTGAGCGGGGCGACAGGCCGACATCCAGATCGCCCAGCGGAACGTCCTCCCAGCGCGCATTGCGCAAGCGTCCGTTCCAGATGCTGCCTTCGATGCTGTCTGCCTCCAGCCCCGGCGCCAGCCGGGTGACTGCCAGCCGAAGCGGCAGGAAAGCGACAGCGGCAATGGCCGCTGCCAGAAGCCCGAGCAACACCCACCGCACCGAATTCATCTCCCGTTTCGCCGACCGGGTTTCGGTCATAGACAGCCGCCTGCGTCAAGCGCAGGGGGGCCATATCAAGCCGCCTGCGTCAAGCGCAGGGGGGGGGCATATCAAGCCGCCTGCGTCAAGCGCAGGCTGGGGCCATAACAAGCCGCCTGCGTCATGCGCAGGCTGGGGCAAGCCGCCTGCGTCAAGCGCAGGCTTTCCCAATAGACCGGGCTGCGCTACGCGGCTGGCGCAGCTCTGGGCTGCGCTTGAATTTCGGAGTTTGAACTTGGGCTATCGTGTTGCCGTTGTGGGCGCGACCGGCAATGTCGGGCGCGAAATGTTGAACATCCTGGCCGAGCGGGAGTTTCCGTGCGACGAAGTGGCGGCGCTGGCATCGGCCCGGTCGCAGGGCGACATCATCGACTTTGGCGATACCGACAAGACGCTGAAGGTGCAGAACCTCGAGCATTTCGATTTCGCCGGCTGGGACATGGCGCTGTTTGCGGCGGGTTCGGGGCCCACCAGCATGCATGCGCCACGCGCTGCGGCGGCCGGTTGCGTCGTTATCGACAATTCGTCGCTCTACCGGTTGGACCCGGATGTGCCGCTGATCGTGCCGGAGGTGAATCCGGAAGCCATCGATGGTTTCAGGGTGCGCAACATCATTGCCAACCCCAATTGCTCGACCGCGCAGATGGTGGTGGCGCTGAAGCCGCTGCATGACGAGGCCGGCATCCGACGGGTGATCGTCTCCACCTATCAATCGGTGAGCGGCGCCGGCAAGCAGGGGATGGACGAGCTGTTCGAGCAGACCCGCGCGGTGTTCGTCGGCGATCAGAAGACGCATGCCAGGTTTACCAAGCAGATTGCCTTCAATGTGATCCCGCACATCGATGCCTTCGTGGGGCCGGAATCCGGCTATGATGGATACACGAAGGAAGAGCTGAAAATGGCGCAGGAGACGAACAAGATCCTGGACCGGGACATTCGCGTGTCTGCCACCTGCGTGCGTGTGCCGGTGTTCGTGGGCCACAGCGAAGCGATTTCGGTGGAGTTCGACCAGCCGATATCGGTTGCTCGGGCGCAAAGCCTGCTGCGCGAGGCGCCCGGCATCATGCTCGTCGACAAGCGCGAGGACGGTGGATATGTGACGCCGATCGAATGCGTTGGCGATTATGCCACGTTCGTCAGCCGGGTGCGGAAAGACCCGACGGTCGAGCATGGGCTGACCTTCTGGTGCGTCTGCGACAATTTGCGGAAAGGTGCGGCGCTCAACGCAGTGCAGATCGCCGAACTGCTGGGTCGGCGGCATCTGAAAAAGGGCTGATTGTGGATACGATGGCAATCTGCAATCATTGAAAATTCCGTGACACCGGGTCGTGACACGGGGCCGTGACACCGGGCACGGACTCCGGGCAGTTCAGGGCTTCCGGGGCACCTGGGGATCATGGGGATCCTGATAGCGGCTTTCGAGGAATTTGCCTTCCACCTCCAGCGCGGACAGGCTTTCGCGCGCGATGGTGGTTTCGATACGGCTGATTTCCGCGCCCACCACCTTCAGCCCATCCCGCAGGTGCAGCGTGGCCTCGGGGCTGGCGCGATGGCTTGCGGGCACTTCGGCATAGCTTTTCACCAGACGCGGCAGATGATCGCTGAGCAGCCGACGGGTATCCTCCGCCAGCGGCGAGGCGGCATCCAGCTTTTGCAACTGCGGCCCCAGCCGATCGAGCTGCGCCATGATCCCGTCGATTTCGCGCGCGGCCGGGGCCGGCAAGGCGATGCGGTGCGCTTCCAGCCAGCGCTCCACCTTGGCGGGCAGCGCCGGCAGCGGTGTTTGTGGCAAAGCATCCAGCTGCGGCGCGCGCTCGGCAGGCCAACTGGACAGCAACACCATCACGCACATGGCGCCCAGCACGGTGAGCAGGATGCCGGCAAAGCCTATTGGTGCCACGAACACCCCGAACAGCACTGCTGCGAGAACGACCGAGAAGGCGCCGAGCAGCATGTTGCGCAGCCGCCGCCCGACCGAGCGGGTTTTCCGCTCCAGCCGACGGGTCTGGTGCTTCAGCGCCTCGGGCAGGGCACCCGGCGTGCGCATGGTGCGTGCCAGCCATTCATCATAGCGGGCCAGCGCCTCGCGCGTCTCCGGCATCATCGCCATGCGCTCAGGCCTCGATCGGCGTCAGGGCTTCGACACCGCTTTTGCCCTCGATCTGCGCCATGCCTTCGGCGCGCGCGATATAGCCGCGCGACTTTTCCACTTCACCCGACAGTGCATCCACCGTTGTTTTCATGGAAATCAGCGCCTGCGCCTTGAACGTGTCGATCGAATCCATCGTGGCATAGATGTTTGCAAAGGCCTGCTTCAGCGTTTCCACCGGGATTGTGGACGATGCCGCCTGCTTGTGGATTTCCGCCGTCTGCGTCCGCAGCATGACGCCGGTGGCGTCGATCACATTGGCCGTCGTGGTGTTCAGCGCGGTGATCTGATCCAGCACGAGCTTCTGACCCGTAAGCGCCTGCGCAACCGTGACGGCCGTGCGCAGTGCCGACACCGTGGTGGTGGAGGCGCGGTCGACACCCTTCAGCAGCTCGATGTTGTTTTTCTTGACCAGATCGAGCGCCAGATAGCCCTGCACAGAAACCGCCATCTGAGTGAGCAGATCGGTGGTGCGCTGGCGGGCATAGAAAAGCGCGGTTTCGCGGATCGCCTTTGCCTTGGTCGGGTCTTCGGCATCGAGCTCGGTCGCCTTTTCCTCGAGTTT
>JBBRKH010000249.1:0-3702 GCA_038217965.1 Sphingomonadales bacterium
GCAGTATCTGATCGCGCTGCATCGCAGCCACCATTTCGGCAGGGCGGCAGAGGCCAGCCATGTCACCCAATCGACCCTCTCGGCCGGCCTGCGCGAGCTCGAGACGCTGCTGGGTGTGTCGCTTGTCGAGCGCAACCGCCGTATCGTGCGCTTCACGCCGCTTGGCGAGAGCATCGTCAAGCGCGCCTACAGCCTGCTGGACGAGGCGGATGCGATCACCGAGCTGGCGCGCGCCTCCGGCCAGCCGCTTTCGGGCGAGTTGCGGCTGGGCGTCATTCCCACCATTGCCCCTTTCCTGCTGCCGCGTCTGCTGCAGCGCCTGCGCGCCGATTGGCCGAGCCTGAAGCTTTTCCTGCGGGAGGAGCAATCGGCGCCGGCGTGCGAGGCGCTCAATCGCGGCCAGCTGGATTGCCTGCTGCTGGCGCTGCCGTATCAGTGCGGCGAGATCGACAGCGAAACTTTGTTTGAAGATCCGATACGGCTGGCCTTTCACCCGGCCGACCTGCCCGATCCGCCGCCTGCAATCCATCCAGAAGGCATCGACGAATCCCGCCTGCTGCTGCTGGAAGACGGCCATTGCCTGAAGGATCACGCGCTCGCCGCATGCAGCCGCGCCACCTTCCGGCCGGATTCTTCTGTCCTCGGCACTTCATTGCACACACTGGTGCAGATGGTGGAAAACCGCATCGGCCTCACGCTCCTGCCGCAGATGGCGATCGACGCCGGCATCCTCGCGCAGACGGCAATCGAAACCCGTCCGCTTGCCAGCCCAGACGCCAGCCGCACCATCGCGCTCGCCTGGCGCCCCAGCAGCCCGCGCGCCGACGAATATCGCCTGTTTGCGCAAGCGTTGAAGGCCGCAGCCGCCCGCTAAACCTCAAGCATGTGCCGCATCGCCGCCGGATGTTTCAGCAGCATCCGCTTTGCCCGGCTCCATCGGTCATTCACTGGCGCCGTCGACCAGCTCACCGCGCCCCAAGATGACAGGCACTGCCACAAACCCGTCCCCCCACCGCAACATTTGGTTGCTAGGCGCCGCATTGCAACCAGATGTCGGGGGTGACGATGCGACGACCAGCCATTGCGCTTGCCATCATCGCACTCGGATTCTCAGCGCAGGCGGCCGGATTGCCGCACAATCTCGTGTCCTGTCCGGCATCGGCCAAGCCCGGGATCGTGGTTTCTGCAGCGGGGGAAGCGCATCTCGATATTTCCGTCATGCTCTACAACGTGGAGGGCTTGCCATTCCCCGCGCGGATGAACCGCGAGCCCGATCTGGCGCGGATCGCCGACGCGCTGGCGGTGCTGCGGGCCGCCTGCAACGCGCCGCAGATCATCGTCGTGCAGGAAGCTTTCTCGGCAACCGCCGCTAGCATCGGCCGTCGCGCCGGTTATCCCTACATCGCGTCGGGCCCCGGCGCCGATGCCGTGCGCCAGTCCGGCGCCGCGGCGCTGCCAGCCGGCTTCCTGGCCGGGCGCCGCTTCGCGGCCGGCGAACGTGCGCCCAAGCTCATCAACGGCGGCCTGCAGGTGCTGAGCGATTTTCCCATGGCCGGCATCCGCGCGGAACCCTATTCCGCCACCGCCTGCGCCGGCACGGATTGCCTCGCCAACAAGGGCGCGATGCTGGTGCAACTGCAGATTCCCGGCCTGCCAGCGCCGGTCGATCTGCTGAACACGCACATGAACAGCCGCAAAGGCGCCGGCGTTCCCTTTGCCCGCACCGACACCGCCCACAAGGCGCAGACGCAGGAGCTGGCCGGCTTCCTGTCGCGTCACCGCACGCGCGGCAATCCGCTGCTGGTGGCGGCGGATTTCAACATGCGCGCTGCACCCGCGCGATTCGCGCATTTCGAGCGCCACATGCCGCACACGCTGGTGCACCGTGCATGCAATGCAGCGCCTTGCGCGGTGGGGTTCCAGTTCGAAACGGCGGCCCCCTGGCTGGAAACGCAGGATCTGCAGGCGTTCGAGGATGGTCCCACCGTCCGCATCCGACCGCTGCGGCTCACCGCGCATTTTGACGGCAAGCAGAGCCCGATGCTGTCCGACCACATTGCAACCACCGTCACCTACCGACTGTCGTGGCAACAGGCTCAGCGCGTCGGCTGAGCCTTTACCGCTTTCACTTCGGATGAAAACGTCTGCTTCTTTCCGGTCGCATTTATCGAGCCGAATGGCTGCAAACAGGCATTTTTTGAAAATGCTTCAGGCGGCCTTTGCGCGCAGCAGGTCCGCCAGCAGCGCGCTCGCCTTCCAGGGCAGCGCACCGGCTTCGGCTTCGCGCACAAGCTCCACCAGCCGCTGGTTCACCGGCGCGGGCTTGCCCTGCGCCGCCGCCAGCCGCACCACCTCGCCGTTGATCCAGTCCACCTCGGTCTTGCGGCCTTTTGCAAGATCATCCGCCATCGAGGATCGCGCGTGCGGATCAACCTTCATCCGCCCGCCAGCCGCCTGCGCCATGGCCTTGCCATACAAGGAGTCGGGCAGGCTCAGGATATAGGGCAGCAGGGCAAGCGAGACCGGCAGCGGGTCCACCGGCTTCACCTTCGTGCGCTTCACCAGCTCGAGCGCCTCCTTCAGGGCAAGCGCCCAGGCCTTGCGGAAATCGCGCTGGCGAAGCTGCTCGGCCAGCGAAACGCCGGACAAGGCGTTGACCGCATTGTTGAGATTGATGAGCAGCTTGCCCCACACCACGCCTTCGATATTGGCGGTTTCGGCGAGCGGCATACCGCTGTCGGCAAACATCTGCCGGAACGGGTCCAGCGCCGCGCCGGCCTCCACTACGAGGCTGCCCGGCGTGCCACGGTGAAAATGATCGGGCGCGCGCTGGACCACATTGTATGGCACCATTCCGGCGATCACCGTCCGCCCCGGCAGCAGCGCCCGCAAACGGGCAGCGTTGGCGACACCATTCTGGAAGGAAATCACCACGGCGCTTTCGGGTGCCCTGGCCAGAATGGCGGCGGCGGCGTCCTCGCTCGCCTGGCTTTTCACCGTCACCAGAACAAGCTCCGCGTCCGCCAGACCATCAGCCGATCCGCTGCGGCGGAAGCGATCGGCGGCAATAGCCTCGTTGTGGCCATCCATGTCCGTCACGGTGAGGCCGCCTTCCAGCGGGCCGAGCATCGAAGGCCGCCCAACCAGCGTCAGCCGGCTGAAACGCGCCAGCCGGCCGCCGATGTAGATGCCGATCAGTCCTGCGCCGAAAACCGCAACCCTTGGCAGCCCTCCCTTCGCCTCTGCCGCCCCCGAGGCCGCCATTGATCCCGCACTCCCGTCTAGCCTAAGAGGGTCACAATAAGCTTGGGAGTGCCAGATGAAAGCGTTACTTTGTGTCGAGCACGGCCCGCCTGAAAAGCTGGTTCTGCAAGACATCGCGCTGCCGGAGCCGGGCAGAGGAGAAGTGCGGATCGCAATGAAGGCGGCCGGCGTGAATTTTCCGGACGCGCTGATCATCCAGAATCTGTATCAGTTCAAACCGGCGCTGCCGTTTTCGCCGGGCGGTGAAGCCGCCGGCATCGTCGATGCAGTTGGCGAAGGCGTCACCGGCTTCAAGGTCGGCGACAAGGTGATCGCCATGATCGGCAACGGCGCCTTCCGCGAATATTTCCTGGCCGACCAAACCCGCGTGCTGCCGATGGTGGGAGACATGCCGTTCGATGTCGCCGCCGGCTTCACCATGACCTACGGCACATCGCA
>JBBRKH010000250.1:0-3685 GCA_038217965.1 Sphingomonadales bacterium
TATGTGCGAACCGTGGGCTTGCGGGTCGCACTGGTCTCGGTGCCGGGATCGCGCCCGCAGGACTGGACCATCACCGTGCTGAATTCTCCGGTGCCCAATGCCATGGCAACGCCTGGCGGGTACCTCTATATCACCCGCGGCCTGCTGGCGATGATCAACACCGAAGCCGAACTCGCCTCGGTGCTTGGCCACGAAGCCGGGCATGTGGCCGGGCGCCATTCGGCCAAGCGGCAGGGCCGCGCCATGGCCGGCGCGCTGGCAACGCTTGGCGCTGCAATCTTCGGTGGCAGCAATGCCGCGCAGATCGTCAACTACGGCAGCACTGCGCTCGTCAGCGGCTATTCGCGCGGGCAGGAGGATGATGCCGACACGCGCGGCTTGCGCTATTCGGTGCAGGCGGGCTATGACCCCCGCGCGGCGGCTTCGATGCTGCAGGCGCTGGAGCGGGTTTCCGAAGTCGAGGGCAAGGCGGCTATCGAGCGCAACGGCGTGGCCAGCATCTTTTCGTCGCATCCGGTGACAGCAGATCGCATCCGCCGCGTGGCGCAGCAGGCAGCGAGGCTGCCGGCCGGCGGCAAGGTCGGCCGCGATCCCTATCTGGGCGCCATCTCCGGCATGACCTTCGGCGATGCGACTGATCAAGGCATCGTCAACGGCCCGACCTTTCGCCACGCCGGCCTCAATTTCGGGTTCGATGCGCCGCCGGGCTTTCGACTGCAGAACAGCCCGCAAGCGGTGGTTGGCCAGGGTCCGGGCGGCGCCCGGTTCCAGTTTCAGGGGGTGCCGGCAAGGCCCGGCCAGCCTCTGGAGCCGGTGGTGTCGCAGGTCTGGTCGCAGTTGACACAAGGCCAGCGGCCACAGGTGAACTATGGCGAAACCCGGCTGAACGGCTTCGACGCCGCCGTCAGCACGACGCGCCTCAGCAGCAACGGTCGGCCCATGGATGTCGGCGTCACCGCCATTCGCGGCGATGGCAATCAGATTTTCGTCATCCTGACACAGGCGCCGGGCGGAAGCGGCGGCCAGTTCGATGGCCTGCTGCGCTCGTTTCGCAAATTGACGCCGCAGGAGCTGGCCACTGCGGGAAAGGGCCGGCGGCTCGAGGTCGTGACGGTGAAGCAGGGAGACACGGTGCGGGCGCTGTCTGGCCGCATGGCGCCACCCTACAACCGGGAAGCCAGCTTTCTGGCGCTGAATGGCATCGGAAACCGGCCGCTGGTGCCGGGCGAGCGGCTGAAACTGATCATCGGGTGAGCGATCCGGACTGCCCCGGCGCGTCCGGCCTGCAACGGCTGCCGGTGCTGACAGTCGCCTGCGCCATTCTGGTCGACGCAGACGGTCGCGTGCTGGTGGCAGATCGCCCGGCGGGAAAGGATATGGCGGGGCTGTGGGAATTCCCCGGCGGCAAGCTGGAGCAGGACGAGGCGCCAGAGGCCGCGCTGGTGCGGGAATTGCGCGAGGAACTGGGGCTGGAAACGGCGGCAAGCTGCCTCGCTCCCTGCGGCTTTGCCAGCCACGCCTATGGGGATTTTCATCTGGTTCTGCTGGCCTTTGCCATCCGAAAATGGAGTGGCACCCCCGTTGCCCGCGAAGGCCAGCGACTGCGCTGGGTGCGGGTAAACGATCTGTTCCGGCTGGAAATGCCGCCGGCCGATCGGCCGCTGATCGGGCAGATCGCTGCCATATTATAGGCTCTTTCGGTTACCCAATATTGCGCACCAGAGTGCCCGCACCGCCGCGCGTGAAAATTTCCAGCAGCATGGCGTGCGGCACGCGGCCGTCGAGGACCACTGCTGCATCGACCCCGTTTTGCACGGCATGGACACAGGTCTCGAGCTTGGGAATCATGCCGCCGGAAATTGTGCCATCGGCGATGAGGGCGGCAATCTGGACAGGTGACAGGTCGGTCAGCAGTCTGCCGTCTCCTGAAAGCACGCCCGGCACATCGGTCAGCAGGAAAAAGCGCGAAGCGCCGATCGCAGCGGCAATTGCGCCGGCACAGGTGTCGGCGTTGATGTTGTAGGTCTGCCCGTCGGCGCCAACGCCGATGGGTGCGACGACGGGAATGAAATCGGCGGCGGTCAGCACGTCCAGCACCTGCCGGTCGATCTTCGCCGGCTCGCCGACAAAGCCCAGATCGACCGCCTGTTCGATGGCGCTGCCCGGGTCGCGCACCGTGCGCGTGACCTTTTCGGCAAGGATCAGCCCGGCGTCCTTGCCGGAAAGCCCGACTGCCCGGCCGCCGGCCTGGTTGATCCAGCTGGTAAGCTCCTTGTTGATCGCGCCCAGCACCATTTCGGCGATTTCGGCGGTTGCCGCGTCCGTTACCCTGAGGCCATCCACGAACCGGCTTTCATGGCCAAGCCGCTTCAGCATGGCGCCGATCTGCGGGCCGCCGCCATGCACCACGACAGGGCGGATGCCGACCTGCTTCAGCAGCACGATATCCTCGGCGAAATCGCGCGCCAGCTCCGGATCTCCCATCGCATGGCCGCCATATTTCACGACAAACGTGGCGCCGGAATAGCGTTGCAGATAGGGCAGCGCCTCTACCAGCACTTCGGTTTTCGCGAGCATGTGCGGGTCGGGTGCGTGCCTTGCGCCGGCGTGCCGCTTTTCGCTCATACGGCTTCCAGAGCCTGCTCGAAGTCGGCTATCAGATCGTCCGGGTCTTCCACGCCGATCGAGATGCGGACCAGATTGTCGGTGATGTCGAGCGCCGTCTTGCGCTCCTGCGGCACCGAAAGGTGCGTCATTGCAGCCGGCGCCGAGGCAAGCGTTTCGGTGCCACCAAGGCTGACTGCAAGCTTGGCGATGATGAGCGCGTCCAGGAAAGCGAAAGCCTGCCGCTCGCCGCCCTTCAGATACAGCGAGAAGGTGGAGCCGGCCCCGTTGCAGTGGCGGCGGTATATGTCAGCCTGGCGGGCGTTTTGCGGAGCGCCGTCTTCCAGAAACCCCAGATAGCCAACGCGCTCGACCTTCGGGTGCCCGCGGAGAAACTCGCAGACCTTTGCCGCATTCTCGCCTGCGCGGCTCATGCGCAACTCCAGCGTTTCCAGGCTGCGCAGCAGCATCCAGGCGGTGTGCGGATCGG
The DNA here is from genome assembly GCA_038217965.1 of Sphingomonadales bacterium. Lineage (GTDB taxonomy): Bacteria > Pseudomonadota > Alphaproteobacteria > Sphingomonadales > Sphingomonadaceae > Sandaracinobacteroides. The sequence goes on from JBBRKH010000250.1 coordinate 3,095, forward strand.
TGATGGTGCCGATGGTGTTGCGCATCATGCGGATCGGGGTGATCAACGCCTTCGCGCCGACGACCGCGCCGGCCACGAGATCCGAATGGCCGCCGGCATATTTGGTCAGCGAATAGATGCTGAGATCGGCACCATGCTGCAACGGCTGCTGCCACAACGGCCCCAGAAACGTGTTGTCGATGGCAATCGGCGGCAGCGCATCGGCGAAGATCCGGTCGCGCGCCGAGCGCACCGCCTCGATATCGACCAGCACATTGGTCGGGTTGGCTGGGCTTTCCAGATAGACCAGCGAGACGCGGCCCCTGGCTTTTGCCGCCTCCATCACGGCGACGATCTCATGCTCCGTTGCACCGGCCGGAAAATCCAGCCAGCCGACACCGAATCGACCGAGAATGCGTCCGATCAGCGTTTCCGTCGCGGCATAGAGCGGGCCGGAATGCACGATCATGTCGCCCGGCTGGCAGAAGGTCATCAGCAGCGTCGCAATGGCCGACATGCCGCTCGAAAAGCTCAACGCATCTTCGGCATCTTCCCATACGCCGAGGCGGTCTTCCAGTATTTCCTGGTTGGGGCCATTGAAGCGAGAATAGA
>JBBRKH010000251.1:0-3669 GCA_038217965.1 Sphingomonadales bacterium
CCCGCCTGCACACGCTGGGCGAAGTTGCAAAAGCCACCGGCCGCAAGATGGTGGTCGTCGGCCGTTCGCTGGAGCGCATCATCGCTGTCGCGCAGGCGACCGGATATCTGAAGGATTTCCCGCCCACCATCAGCTGGGAAGCCGCCGCCAAGGCGCGGCCCGAAACTCTGCTCATCATCTCCACCGGCACGCAGGGCGAACCACAAGCAGCCCTTGCGCGGATCGCCGAAGGCACCCATCCGCAAATCCGCCTGGAAGGCGGTGACCTCGTCATCTATTCATCGAAGCAGATTCCCGGCAACGAAATCGCCATCGGCCGGGTGCAGAATGCGCTGGCGGCGCGCGGAGTTGAAATCATCGGCGACCGGCAGGCGCATGTGCATGTGTCGGGCCACCCGGGTCGACCGGAGCTTGAGGCCATGTATGGCTGGATAAAGCCGCAGATTGCAGTCCCCGTCCACGGCGAGCGCCGCCACATGGAGGAACACGCCCGCCTTGCAAAACGCTGGGGCGTCCCCCGCGCCATCGTTCCCATGAACGGTCATTGCATCCGCCTTGCCCCCGATGGCCCGAAACTGCTCAGCCACGAGCATGCCGGCCGGCTGGTGCTGGACGGCGATGTTATCCTGCCGGCCGACGGCGCCACCATCAATTCCCGCCGCAAGATCGGCCATTCCGGCTACATGCTGGTGACGTTGGTGGTGGACGGCAAAGGCAATCTCGCGGCAGACCCGATGGTCGTCGCCAAGGGCATTCCAGTCGAGGAAGACGAGGCAAGCTTCCTCGCCGAATGCGCCGATGCGGCCGCGACCGTGGCGCAGAAATACGGCTTCAACGATCTGCGTCGACTGGAAGACGAAGTGAAGGTCGCCGTCCGTCGCGTATCGCGCCAATGGACCGGCAAGAAGCCTCCGACCGACCTGCAGATCGTGCGGATCTAGCGGCATGGCCTGGTATTCGGCGTTTGCAGTCTATCTGCTGTTCTGGATCTTCACTTTCTTCCTGGTGCTGCCGTTCGGCGTCCGCACCACCGAGGAAGAGGGAGAGACCATGGTTCCCGGCCAGGCCCCCAGCGCGCCGCACCGCGCCGGCATTGCAGCGAAGGCGCTGTGGACAACGCTGATTTCAGCGGCGATGTTCGGCCTCTTCATGCTGAACTGGGAGATGGGCTGGCTGACCCGCGACCACTTCTTCGCCTTCATGCCCTGAGCGGCTTTTCCCGTTTTCACCCACAGCGAAGTTTCCTCGCGCCCCTTCCCCTGCACGCGCGCGTGGCGCATGAAAGTCGGCCATGCCCAGCCCGTCACCTCTTTCGCTCGTGTCCGGTGGCGCCCCGGCGCCGCCGGCGCTGCCGCTCAACATCGAAGCGGAAAAAGCGCTGCTTGGCGCACTGCTGATCGAAAACCGGCTGCTCGAGGATGTCACGCTCAAGCTGGATGAAGTGCATTTCTACGAGCCGCTGCACGGCCGTATCTACAGCCAGATCAAGCGGCTGATCGATCTCAACATGGTGGCCAACCCGGTGACGCTGCGGCCGCTTTTCGAGGCGGATGCGGCGCTCGCCGAAGTGGGCGGCCCGGCCTATCTGCTCCGCCTCGCCGAAGACCCGGGCGTGCTGCTGGCGGCTCGCGACTGCGCCAGGCAGATTTACGATCTTGCGCTGCTGCGTGCCCTCGTGCGCGTGGGCACCGATCTCGTATCCAGTGCCACCGACACTTCGCAGGAGGTCGCCCCGCTGAAGCAGATCGAGCTGGCCGAAGAGGCGCTCTATCAGGTCGCCGAAACCGGCGATGTTTCAGGCGCCACCCTGCCGTTCGCCGCTGCCGCTGCAAAGGCCGTCGACATGGCCGCCAGGGCAATGAAATCCGGCGGGCACCTTTCCGGGCTCACCACGGGTCTCACTGGCCTCAACGGGAAGATCGGCGGCCTGCACAATTCCGATCTCGTCATCATCGCCGGCCGCCCTGCCATGGGCAAGACCGCGCTCGCCACAAACATCGCCTTTTCGACTGCGCTGCGCTGCGTGCAGGATTTCCGCGACGGCATTTCCCCATCCAGCGGCGCGCCGGTCGCTTTCTTCAGCCTGGAAATGTCGGCCGATCAGCTTGCCAACCGCATCCTCGCCGAGCAATCCGGCATCAACAGCGAAAATCTGCGCATGGGGAAAATCACCCAGGCCGATTTCAACGATCTGGCGCGGGCGGCCGAAAACCTGCACGATCTGCCCCTGCTGATAGACGACACTCCGGCGCTTTCCATCGCCGCGCTGCGCACACGTGCCCGGCGCCTCAAGCGACAGAAGAAGATCGGCCTCATCGTTGTCGACTATCTGCAGCTTCTGCAGGGGACGGCGCGCAACGCTGCCGAAAATCGCGTTTCCGAAATCAGCGAAATCACGCGAGGACTGAAGACGCTGGCGAAGGAGCTGGACCTTCCGGTCATCGCGCTTTCGCAGCTCAGCCGGCAAGTCGAAAACCGCGAGGACAAGCGCCCGCAACTTTCCGATCTGCGCGAATCCGGCACCATCGAGCAGGATGCCGACATCGTGCTGTTCGTGTTCCGCGAGGAATATTATCACGAATCGAAGAAGCCCGAGGATGGCTCGGAAAAATTTCAGGCGTGGCTGGAAAAGGCCGACCGTATCCGCGGCCGCGCCGAAGTCATCGTCTCCAAACAGCGGCATGGTGCGACCGGCATCGTGCCGCTGATGTTTGCCAAGGAATTCACCCGCTTTTCCGATCCTGCCGAAGGCGACTGGAGCGGCGATTTCGGCTAGGATCGCGTGGCCAGAAACGGCTGGCTGCCATGCCGAAAATCGTCCTACCCTTCGCCTGCCGCGCTGCTAGAACAGCGCTCCAGATGGATTTTCTCTCCGACAATGCAGCAGGCGTTCATCCCGCCGTGCTTGCAGCGGTTGCCGCAGCGGCTCCAGCGCAGGCAGCCGGCTATGATGCCGATCCGTGGTCGGAACAGCTGAATTCCGCCTTTTCGGCGCTGTTCGACACTCCCACCCGCGCCTTCGCCTTGCCCTCCGGCACTGCCGCCAATGCCCTGGCGCTGGCCGCTGCCGTGCCGCCGTTCGGTGGTGTCTGGTGCCATGCGGCGGCGCATATCGAGGTGGACGAGGCGGGCGCGGTGCCTTTCTTCACCGGCGGCGCAACGCTCTTTCTGGTCGATGCACCACATGGCAAGCTGACGGTCGACGCGCTCGAGGCGGCAGCGGCGCGGCGGCGCGGCGATGTGCACCAGGTGCAACCCGCCGCCGTCTCGCTGACGCAGGCGACGGAGGCGGGCACGGTCTACACGCCAGCCGAAGTGGCGGCACTCGCCGGTTGGGCGCACGCGCGCGGTCTGCATGTGCACATGGACGGCGCGCGCTTTGCCAATGCGGTCGCGCATCTGGGCTGCCATCCGGCCGACATCGCCGCCCGCGCCGGTGTCGACCTGCTGTCGTTCGGCTGCATCAAGAACGGCGGCATGTCGGCCGAAGCTTTGCTGGTGTTCGATCCGCAGCTTGCAGCAACGATTCCCGTTCGCCGCAAGCGCGCCGGCATGATGCCCTCGAAGGGCCGTTTCGCAGCGGCACAACTGCTTGCGATGATCGAAAACGGCATCTGGCTGGACAATGCCCGCGCTGCCAATGCGGGGGCGCGGGCGCTGGCCAGCCTC